>JAIOTR010000207.1 GCA_021106665.1 Bacteroidales bacterium | reverse complement strand
TAAATTAACCGGATTGTTATCCAGTTGGTTGGTAAATGATTCATCAAGTTTAATTTTTAAAATTCCTTTTTCATAGGCATCTTCAGGTGCAGCCATTATGTCAATTGGAGGCCGTTCACCTCTTTTTACAACAAAATTAGATGGCGAATTGTTTCCGGAAGGCTCCATTAAACTGTTCCCGATCATCTCATCCTGTGTATTTAAAACAGGAATCGTTCCGGTTGAGGATACATCTTCCGAAATGGAAGTTGTGTTGTGATCAGCGATATATGTATCATATTCCACTGATGTTTGGTTCGTCTGACCAAAAGAAAACATTGAAATAACAATCAATGTCATAAGAATTGTAGAAATTTTCTTCATAATAAATGGTATTTAGTTTATAAATAAAATGAATTAAGAATTTCTATTTTGTGTTGATGATTGCATTATTATATGTTCAAGCTTGACTAGCAGAGCATTATTCGTTTTCTTAGTGTATTATAGCTAATAATAGCCCAAATATAAAAATAAAAAATGATGTGCAATAATTTTTTAACAATTATTTTTCCCTATTGATATGTTTATAAATTATTCTTTTTCCTGTTTCTGGTGATTATGTAAAGTATTTTATTCAGGAATATACGATCCTTTTCCTAATTTGGGCAACCAGTAATCATTCTTATTTGGATTTATCAATTACTTCTTGAAGGAATTGGATGTAATTGGTTGCAATGTTGTCCTCCGAGATATAATTTTCCCGGATATTTTCTTTTACTATTTCTTGATTTGGTAGATGATCACAGGCGTTCTTTAATGCTTCAATTGCTGTTTCAGGTTTGCAGGGATCAAATGTGAAATTTTTTGTTTTCTCCAGTACCTTTTTTATGTTTGCTACACCCGGCCCAACAATTGTTTTCGAAAAAGCAAAACCCAAAAAAACCAAGCCCGAATTCAGGTTTTCTTTTCTTTGAATAAAAAGTATATCTGCTGCATTTAAAAAATATTGAACTTTTGAGAAAGGTACTTTTTTATAAAATTTCTTTTGATTTGGTTTTAGGTTTAGCCACAATCTCCTTAGCGGATTCAGGTATCTTGACCCTTTAAATTGACTAAGCGGGTAATAAGAAATGAGCAGGTATTTGTTTTTCACGCTCGCACCTGAAAAAACTTTTTTTATAAATATCTTTTCCTGAAAATTCCTGATGCTGCCAAAGATAAGGATCACAATTTTGTTTTCGGGAATACCTAATTCTTGCCTGGCTTGTGTTTTGGAAATAGTGTTTTCATATGCAGTGTATATGGGATGAGGTACAATCCCATGTATCTTATTTAACAGGGTTGGGGAATCCTCATATCTTGTCAGGTATTCTTGCTTGCTAAATTCACCTAAATGAATGATCCCATCTGCCGTTCCTAAAACCATGTTATACAGCTTAACATACTGAAGGTTATCCTTTTTGTTGTGTGGAATAACATTATGTCGTGTAACGACTATTTTAGATTTGCTTTTCCAGTATTCTAAAGTTCTTTCCAATTTGGCCAGGTCGGCATCAGTGGGTTCTTTCCAATTGAACAATTCTTCCGGCCATTGAAGGTTGATCACATCCCAAGCACCCTGCATATCCCAGAAAGGTTTTGATGCCTTTTCAGTTTCAATACCATGCGTCTGAAGTATCCTTTCTACTTCGTACAGGTATGGATTACCGTTGCTGTCTTTAGCCTGATATAGCAGTACCTTGGTCATTTATAAAATCTAATTATTAAGTATTTAAAAGTAAATTTATTTATCTTGTTCAATATTTTCCCCCAGGTTGAACCAGATATAATAAGGATCTTTTTCATGTCCAGAAGTTCCTCCGATATCCAATAACCCATCATTATTCATGTCCATAAGTAAACCATTATACAATCCTTCATCAGAAAAATACTCCTCCTGCCAGTTTTTGTTATCCCCTTGATTTAGGAAAATTCTCACTTGCTTTTTCTTATCATCACCTTTTACACCATGGTCTCCATTTTCACCAATCAGGACATCAAAGTCGCCGTCATTATCAATATCCCCAACTTGTAGTGTATGCACAGCAGTGAATCCATTTCCTATTATATTTTCTTTCCATTGAATACGACCATCCTTAAAAACAGTTTCATACCATGCAACTGCATAACCTTTGTCTTCGGAGTGTGAAATGAAAACCTCCACTTTTCTATTACCCGTGATGTCTTTGCAATAAACCTTGGTTGCATTCATTCTCCAATCACCAGATTGGTTGTGCCATTTATTCGAAATTACATGAACATTCCATTTTCCCTCAAGATTGCCTCCTGGATTTTCAGCCCAGTATCCATTAAATGCTACATCAATATTACCATCACCATCAATGTCGCCTGAGTCCATGCCTTCGTGCAAATTGTCGATTGAAAAATTTTGTACGTGTGTCCAGTGATCCCCGGTATCCTGTCTGAACACAGAAAAATTATGATCATCAATATAAGTGATCGTTATGATATCAAGGCGATTGTTTGTATCAAGATGTAAAAGTTCAACATCTTTTACAAAATCGGGTACTTGTCCTATATAATGGGGCTTCCATAGAGTTCCGTTATCAAAATTTTCGTACCAGTATATGTTTGTAGTAAGTTCTTTGCCGGTATAGTTAAATGACCATTCCCCAGGATGTTCAAAAGCCAGGACATCAATATCACCATCGTTATCAATATCACCAACTTCCAAATCACCTACTGAAAAATGTGTTCCATTAGGCCCGATTGTGTCGATTTCGTGTTTTTTCCAGTTTCCTTCGAAAGCCGGTGACTCATACCAGGTTATGGCTCCTCCGCCAGCTCCCTCATGGGTAATCAGATCAACTGCACCATCGTCGTTAATATCTCCGAAAGCAAAACCCATAATGGTGCCATTGTTCTCAGGATAAATTTCTGTCTGTTCGAATAACAGGGCTGAAGAAGGTTCTGAACAACTGCTAACCAGTATGATAATTATTACTACCCAAAGATGTGCAGTATTTCGGGTTATCTGGTTAATGATATGTTTAAACGTATTTTGTCTTTTCATTTTTTATGATATATAATTATCCGGCTGGAACAACCTCATTCTTTTCTGCATCCCATATTACCTTTCTGTTTTCCCTATAAGCAAGTGTTCCCATGTGGGCTGTAATCGCTTCTTCAAATCCAAGGTCTATGTTACAGCTGGGTTTTCCACCACCACGAATACAGTCAAGCCACTCTTTGATATGCAGATGTGCAGTATTTACACGCTTTCCGTCTTTGTAAGTAAAAAGTAATCCCCGGCTGGCAAAATACCGGGCCGTTGCAGATGAAATAGCATCTACTTGTTGCAGTCCTGGTGTAAAAGAATAAATTGGCTGTGATGGATCAATGATGTTATTTTCTATCTTTTCCTTATATTTTGTAGATCCTGTATCGGCATAAACCTGCAAATTGCTTCCCACTTCAATGAAACCATCATGTCCCATGATTACCCTGCCTCTGTCCCAGTTACTTGCAAGTGAAGCACTGTACACCAGGGAGAGTTCTTTGTTGGGATATTCAAAAACCATTTGCAGCACATCCGGGGTAGTTCTTCCGTCCTTATAGAAGTAGTTGCCTCCGGAAGCAACTGCTGAATGTGGTATTCCCAGATCCAGTATCTGATTCATGGAGTCGTATTCATGTGTAAACAGGTCGCCGGAAAGCCCGGTGGCATAATCCCACCAGCAACGCCACCTAAAAAATCGTTCCAGGCTGAACTCATGATGAGGCGCCGGTCCTAAAAACTGTTCCCAGTCTATATTATGTC
>JAIOTR010000533.1 GCA_021106665.1 Bacteroidales bacterium | reverse complement strand
TTAACTCAATCAAGAAGAAATGAAAAAATTATTTTTTACGTTATTCGCAATAGCTATCTTCTTTGGATTGAAAACTCAGGAAAGTGTAACACTGGACTTTTGTTACCTTAAAGCAATTGAAAATTATCCTTTAACAAAACAAAAAGAGTTACTAAATGCTTCAAATGACCTGATAATAAAAAATCTTAATAAAAATTACTTACCGGACATGATGGTAAATGGACAAATCCACTACCAGTCGGATGTAACCAAAACACCATTTCAGGATGTAAGTATACCAGGTATGCCCTCAATGCCAACAGTAGCCAAAGACTGGTATAAAATAACCCTTGATGTAAACCAGGTAATTTATGATGGAAGCATAACCGGTCGTCAAAAGAACCTGGAAGAGATCAACCTCCGGATTGATCAGCAAAATGTGGACATAGAGCTTTATAAAGTAAAAGAAAGAATAAATCAGATTTACTTTAATGTTTTATTACTGCGTGAAAGTATTCGGACCATTGAACTTCACGAAAAGATATTAACTGCAAAACTAAAGGATGTTGAGAGTGGTATTAAAAACGGAATTATTTTGGCTTCCAATGCAGATATTATTAAAGCTGAAATAATTCAAATAGAGCAAAGTCTGGTGGAATTAAATATTGGAATTCAATCTTCCATCAATATTTTAAATGAACTTACAGCACTTGAATTAAATACAAATACTGAATTCAAAACACCTGATGTTTCTATTGATCTAAATAACTATTTAAACAATCGCCCTGAATTTTATCTGTTTACATTGCATCAAAATAAACTGGAGGCCTCTAAAAAAGTACTTGGGTCTAAGCTCTTACCTCGCTTATATGCCTTTGGTCAGGCAGGATACGGAAGACCAGGATATGATATGCTAAAAAATGAATTTGATGACTTTTATATGATTGGCGCTAGATTAAAATGGAATGTTTGGGATTGGAACCGAAGCGGAAAAGAAAAAGAAATCCTCGACCTGCAAAGTAAAATTATAGATACACAAAAAGAAACATACGACAAAAACATTCGCATTGAGCTGCAAAATAAAATTGCTGAAATCAGGAAAGTTGAGGAAATGATAAGTCGCGATAATCAAATTATTGAATTAAGGGAAAAAATTACGAAATCATCATCTTCACAGCTGGATAATGGCGTGATAACCTCAACAGAGTACCTGACTGAATTAAATGCGGAATCCAAATCAAAACTTGATTTACAAACACATAAAATCCAACTGATCAAGGCTAAATTAGATTACAAAGCAACATTAGGAAATTTATAATAGAAAATGAAATGATAAAATTCATTGATATGAAAATAAGTGATTTAATTCCGGTTATAGCAATTCTTTTTGCATCATGCAGTGGAACAAATGACATTTCAGATGCATATGGCAACTTTGAGGTAGATAATATTATTGTCTCGGCCGAAGCAAACGGTAAACTTCTGTTATTGAATGTAGAAGAAGGAAAAAGCATAAAAGCAAATGAAGTTGTGGCTGTGATTGACACCATTGATTATGTTTTAAAACGCAAACAATTAAAAGCTCAAAAAAGAGCCATATCATCGCGCGTAGAAAACATTCAGTCACAAATTGAGGTTCAGGAGCAACAAAAGAAAAATTTACTTATCGATAAAAGGCGCATTGAAAACCTGATGAAAGACGGCGCTGCTACCCAAAAGCAATTGGATGACATCAATGGAAAAATAGACCTGGTAAACAGCCAGATTGAATCCATTAAAACACAAACGGTTGCTGTGGTTACAGAATTGGAGGTGATTGGAACCCAAATTTCACAGGTTGAAGAATCCATAAATAAATGCAACATTAAAAATCCGATTAACGGAATTGTTCTTGAAAAATATGCTGAAGAGAATGAGATTACAGCATTTGGAAAACCCTTATATAAAATCGCTGATATGCGCGAAATGATCTTAAGGGTTTATGTGAGTGGAAATCAATTGCCACATATTAAAATCGGGCAGGAAGTAGAAGTATTGATTGATGAAGATAAACAATCAAATAAAATACTCACCGGAGTTGTTAGCTGGATATCAGAAAGTGCAGAGTTTACACCTAAAATTATTCAAACCAAAGAGGAGAGGGTCAATATGGTTTATGCTGTAAAGGTAAGGGTGGAGAATGAAGGAAGCTTAAAAATTGGGATGCCGGGAGAGGTTAATTTTTGATTTACGATTTACGAAATATGATGTATTACTTAAATAACAATTAAAATGAAAAAAATGAAAATTAAGTTAATGTTAGTCTGTGCAATTGCATTTATCGCAGGAAGTATTGTAGGTCAGGATTTTAAAGAAAGTGATATCCTGGGAATTTGGTTCAACGAAGAAAAAGACGCCAAAGTAGAAATTTACAAAGAAAATGACATGGTTTACGGTAAAGTAGTGTGGCTTGAAGAGCCCAATGAACCTGATACAGGAGAGCCAAAACTGGACGATGAAAATTCAGATGAAGAGCTGCAAAAACGGCCTATCATGGGTTTACT
>JAIOTR010000516.1 GCA_021106665.1 Bacteroidales bacterium | reverse complement strand
GCATCCTGGCTGCGCATTCAAATGTTCCGGTATAAAAAATCACATTGGTCCATAATCCGATTTTATAATTATCATCGAAAAGTGCAAAAACAGCATCTACCATTGAAGTATCTTCAATCAGTTTATCAGATAAAACCATTCCCCGATGGTAATCTTCCAGTTTTAAACCTGCGAGGTTAAGCGCCGCCCTGTCACCTTGAACAACTTTAGTTACTGTTTCGCCATGCCGTTCAATATTCCTGACCTTTATTTTTTTACTTTTACCCGGAAGCAAATACAAATCTTTTCCTGTTTCCACCTCCCCTTCCAGCACAGATCCTGTAACTACAAAACCAATCCCTTTTACATTAAATATCCTGTCGACATACATCCTGAACTGATCAATTGCATTTTTTTCTTTGATCTTAGGAAGTAAACTTGAGATCTCTGAAATAAGGGTTTCAATTCCATCGCCTGTAATAGAAGATACCTTAATAATGGGAGCATTTTCGAGATTGGTTCCTTCCAAAAACTCTGAAACTTCCAATTCCGCTAACTCAAGCATTTCCTCATCAACCAAATCAATTTTATTTAGCACCACAATTCCATTTTGCACACCAAGCATTTCAATGATCTTTAAATGCTCGGCAGTCTGAGGCATGACACCACTATCGGCAGCAACAACAAGTAAAACAATATCAATCCCAAAAGCACCGGCGACCATTGTTTTAATAAAATCTTTATGTCCCGGTACATCTACAATTCCAAAAGATTCCCCGGAGGGTAAATTAAGATGTGAAAATCCAAGGTTGATTGTAATGCCCCGCTCCTTTTCTTCCTTGTGAGTATCGCAATCAATATCTGTCAGTGCTTTTATCAGCGCTGTTTTTCCATGATCCACGTGGCCTGCTGTACCGATGATTAGATGTTTCATTATTATTTTATTTGGGAATAAATATCCTTCAGGATTTTAGCCAGTTTTTCAAATTGTTCCTCCGGCACCGTTAAAACATCGAAATATACATCTCCTTTCCTTAAAATAGAAACAACCGGAGATTGGTGCTTCATCAAACCAAAATAAAGCTTCTCTGCAAATTCTGATTTTTTCTTATTCGACTCAAGACTATTATCAATACGTAATGCATAACTGTCAATTTCTTTTCCCGGCAATGCCCCTCCCCCACATTGACCTTTGCTTTCAACAAGGGTTGAAGGAATTTGATGTTTTGATAAAATCTTCTGTAACTTTCCAGCTTTATTCTTTATTTCTTCCGGCTTTTTTATCATCATACTGAACAGCATATTCTTTTCAAACAAATCTTTATCATCAAGATAATAAGACAAGGCAGCTTCCATTAAAGCCAGTGTAGTTTTTCCTACACGCAAAGCCCGAACCATGGGTTCCTTTTTTAAGATGGCTATAAATTCCTTTTTCCCAGCTATGATTCCCGCCTGAGCGCCACCCAAAAGTTTATCGCCACTAAAACATACCAGGTTGATACCGGTAGCCAATGTTTGTTTTACATCCGGCTCATCTTCAAAAACCTTTAGGGATGTTTTTCTTAGCAACCCGGAACCCATATCATAAACAACCGGCACTTTGGTTTTTTTACCCAAAGAAACAAGTTCAGTAAGAGAAGCCTCTTGTGTAAAACCCTGGATCACAAAATTCGATTGATGTGCTTTTAACAACAATGCGGTTTCCTTATTGACCTTTTCCTCGTAGTCTTCTATTTTAGTTTTGTTCGTAGTACCAACTTCCACCATAACACAATCAGATGCAGCCATAATATCGGGCAACCTAAATGATCCCCCGATTTCTATAAGTTCACCCCGTGAAACGATGACTTCTTTTTCTTTCGCAAATGTTCTTAATATCAGCATTAATGCGGCAGCATTATTGTTAACCACCAGAATATCCTCAGCGCCGGTCAGGTATTTAAGCAGTTTGGCCAGGTGGGTATTTCTTGATCCGCGTTCGCCTTTATCAAGGTCAAATTCCAGGTTATTGTAACCTTTAAGTATTTCAGCGGCTTCGGAAATAATAGCATCACTGAAAGGAGCACGGCCAAGATTGGTATGCACAACGACACCTGTAGCATTGATCACATTGCGGAGGCTCTTTTTTCTAAATTCTATCAGATCGTCTTGAATGATTGAAACTATTTCAGGGATGGATGGAACTTCACCGGATTTAATAGCTTGTTTTCTAATCCGGTCAATGGCACTGCGAATGATATACTTTACAAGGTCTTCGCTGTACTTTTCGATCAACGATTTGATCTCCGCAAGACTCAGTAATTTGTCGATTCCCGGAAGGTTCTTTAAAGTTTCCTTTTTTGACTCCATTTAATTAGTCTGTTATTTAAAATCACATAAATAAAAAAGCAGAGAGGGCAGGGATCGAACCTGCCACAGCCGGTTTTATCCGTCTGTTACTGGTTTTGAAGACCAGGTGGAACACCAGTCCCGTCCTCTCTAACTAAAAAATTATCCCGGAAAACGGAAACATCACTGCTTCTTATGTCCGGGACAATTTGATTTATTTGTGAAATAACAAACTAAAAAATGTTCAAATCAAATCAGCGCAACAAAATCATTTTTTCTGTTTGCGTATACTCACCGACACTTATTTTATAAAAATAATAACCGCTTTCTACAACACTTCCAATATTATTTGTTGCATCCCAGATTACATAATAATCTCCGGGGTTCTTTTGTTCAGCTACCAATTGTTTTACAATCTGACCCTTCAAATTGTAAACATCGATATTAACAAAACCTGTTTCGTTTAATGTATATTCAATCCTGGTATCCGTTGCAAAAGGATTTGGATAATTTCCGGTGGAAATAAATTGAGATATATTCTCTTTGAGTGACGTTACCGGATTATATCCAATAAAGAAATTTACCATTTCACTCACCAGGAATGGCCTTAAACTCAATGTATCTCCATTTGCGAAAGCCCCAAATATGATAGAAGAAGCAATTGATTTATAAGCAATATTATCGTTGACGAACATTCTGCCATAACCATCTTCACTGCTAAACATCAAGTCGCTTCCATTGTTTGATTCCAATCTATCAACACTATAATGAGGATCATAACCTCCAAGATAATAGTATGACAGATCTGCGAAAACATTATTAGGACCGCTTTTCAATTTAACAACTTCCTGCTCTGCGCCATCATTAATATACATTAAACCTAAATAATCAAAGAACGTTGTGCCGGTATGGTTGAGGCCAATGTCGACACTTTCAATATAAAAACTACCTCCACTTTCCAAGTAGTTGATCAATTTTGCCTGGTCTGCTGCATTTACAGTACCAGGAGGTGTGAGGCCTCAACTCACACAGAAGCACCCCATGGTGCTAAAAACCATATCATAAGTATCAAGATCATCCGGAAGAAAATAAGCAACATTATATTCAAAACCTGCTTCATCCAACACTCTTTTTAATGCTGTCGAAGGTTGAATTTCATCTCCCTGAACCGGACATATTATGGTTTCAATATCATTATCATTATCCCAAACCAATATGCTAAAGTCAATATCCGGATTAATTCTTACAAAATGGCTCTTTGAAACATTGTTCCCTTCAAACTCATCACCTTCAAACATCACAAATCCATAAAATGCAGTATTGTATGCAGCCGCTGAAAACCATTCAAATGAATATGATTTAGTTGACTGAGGTTCCAACTCATCCGGATCATCAATACTACCAATTAAGTCTCCTGTCTTGTGGTCGAATAACTTAACAGTATAATCCGCAATAGAATTCAGACCAGTATTCTTCACAACTACATCCCATATACCACTTTCCATAAGTTCAATCTGTGTTGGTCCAGAAATTTCTGAAACAGCCAGATCGTTATCCAAATAAACGGTAAGCATGATATTATGAACATCCCACCAGTTCCAGTTATAAGTATCATTACCGTAAGTTCTAAATCTAAATTGCACATCCTGCCCGGCATAAGGTTCTAATGAAAACTCAATTTCCGTTCCGCCGGTTGCTCCCCAATTACCATTTGAAATTGCATAACTCCATAAAATATCCTCACCATTTTCATGAATGATAGAAATATCAGCCTTTTCATCGGACATCGTTGAAAATACATCGAGATATTGCGTAACGATCATTTCCCCAATGCTTTCGTGTAAACCGATAACCGGAGAAATTGCCGATGCATCAAAATTTGTAATGGATGGGCTCCAGTAAAATTCCAGCATGCTACCGGTAATCGTCCAGTTTGGCTCAACTGTCCAACCCTGTCCGGTACTGAAGTCTTCCTCCCAGAAAGGCGTCTGCGCTGATATTGGCAACTTAAACAGTAACACCAATAAAAGCAAAAAAAGAAATTTCTTCATAAGCTTCAAATTTGAAATTTATAGCGTAAAATTAATACATATTTAAATAGGACAATAAAATATTGAGAGTGGTTGTATGGAGATTTCTGAATATCTATAAATTTTCAAAAAGGTAAAAAAGCTAATTGGTTTTGTTCTGCTGATAAAAAACATTCTTTCACTTACACACCTGATGCTGCGAAAGCAACGGCTATTCTTGGAAACGATGAAAAGGCTTACGATTTTAAACCGACATCATATGAGGATGGCATAAGGGAAGTGGTAAGTAAAGAAAACTAAATCACTCTTTACGCAGATTCCTTGCGAATAGAAGAACTAAGGGCAGTTATCATCTTTTCAATGCTCATCCGAAGGGAGGCAAAATGTTCAGGTTTATAGACCATAGTCCCTTCTTTGAAAAAACTTTCAGAATCAGCGATATCTGGATTTGGATATGCCATTTCTGGGAAATCCAGCGGTGAAATTATTTTGTCCAGGATAAATTCAGACCTGATATGATTGTATTCTTTCCAGAGGCGGAGAACATCAGGATCCATGGCGCGGACACCAAAAAATGAGCCCCAATTGTAATCTATTACATCATTTAGTAAAACTCTTAATTGAACTGTCAACTCTTTAATATTTGAATGTGGATTCAATGGAATAATTGCTATGAATATTTGTACGTAATATAATAACGTTTGTTTCTGAATTTCAATTGTTTTTTACATCAATTTTTTTGAGATCAATTGATTATCCTGAAATGAATTTTCATTCCAGTACTTAATGATATTTCTTCATTCAACTGGAATTATTACATTTGGTGGTCAATATTTAAATAGGATCACTTGATGAACTTCAGGAAACTGCAAAAAATACTTGGACCGGGATTGCTTTACGCAGGCGCAGCTGTAGGCGTTTCGCACCTGGTGCAATCAACACGGGCAGGTGCCGGTTATGGTTTTGATCTTCTGTGGATACTGATCCTTGCCAATGTGATCAAATACCCTTTTTTCGAATTCGGGCCACGTTATGCAGCCTCTACAGGAAAAAGTCTGATTGAAGGATACCGCCAGATAGGGAAATGGGCAGTGGTTTTGTATGCTTTGCTTACAATAGCTACCATGTTTGCCATAACGGCTGCGGTGACCATTGTAACTGCCGGACTTGTTGGAAACATTTTTAACATCCCACTCGATCCTGTTTGGATAAGTGCAATTATCCTTGTTGTTACCATGATCGTTTTAATGATTGGCAGGTATGCTATTCTTGACAAACTGATCAAACTGGTTATTGTTTTGCT
>JAIOTR010000006.1 GCA_021106665.1 Bacteroidales bacterium | reverse complement strand
TCTCCATTAACGCGGGTTCCTCCTGCAAGGGTGTATTTATATTTACCGGTATTGTGCAAGAATTCCCATTGATTTTTATTATCCAATAAACTATAGTCGAGTTGATATTCTACTCTTCTGCTAAAGAAAGACAGTTTCTTTGTGTTTTCATTCAGGGAATCTTTTTCAAGTTCATCATTTTCATCATCCATATCAAGTTTTGTACTAAAAACTCCACTTTTTATTTTCCAATACTCTTTCTCCTCAGTGTCGGCAATAATATTCTCAAAAACCGATACTAATTGTTCAAGTTCAGCAATATCTTTATCTTTAAGTGATACGGTTCTGATAGGGTCAATTTTCAGCGTAATAGAATCGTCTTGATCTTTAGTAAAATAAAAATATCCTAAGAAATCTGTATACGAAGTAGAATATTTTGGTATTTTTTTTTCAACCAATTCTATCATTTCTCTATTCAATTCAGTAATTGAACTTTTTTTGTAATTGAGGCTAATTTCATCAATATCCGAAATATATCTTTCACGAATAAATGTTTGATTTTTACCGGTCGTTCTTTTATAGTTCGAATCCTTATTCTCCAAAACCTTTTTAACAATGGTTACCGGGTCGGGAGGACTTCCAAAAATCAATATTTCACTCAAATTAATGATCTCTTCTTTTAAGTAAACGACTGAAGAAGTCTCTAATTGACCAATAGTTATGTTTCTGGTTTTATAGCCAATGTATTGAAAACGTAAAGTATCGGTTTTATCCAAATCCGAAATATTTATGGAGAAATGGCCTTTCTCATTACTAATTACACCTTTATTTTTGTGCAAAACATAAATATTGGCGTAAGGAAGTACTGTTTGCTTATCTATATCAAGAACTAATCCTTTTAGTTCCGTGTTGGAATAGTTGTTTTTAGTGGATTCAATAATTGTTGAGTCTTGTGTTGTCTGCGAATTACCGTTAACAATTGATATTAATGTAATAAGTGTTGATAATAGATATACTCTTTTCATATTTTCATTTTGTCAGGTTTTATAAACTTGTTTAATTATTTAACAATATTTCATTTTCTCAAATGTGCTACAACGGTCCTTGGGTATGAAGCTGTGCGGGATTTCCGCCCTGTTTCAGTTTCCCCCGTTACCGAACGCTAAAGATAACAAAAATAGTCAGAAAACCACTGAAATCTACATGCCTTATGACCCAATGTAGTCTGGTTTTTTTATTAATTAGATTATAATCAATTTTCAAATTCAAGCATTTCTTAGAAAAATAGAGTATCTTTACAACTGGTTTATGCCACTTTTGATTTCAATCAGTCATTACTCCATTTCGCTGCTTAAATAATATAATCTTTTATTCCAGCAAATGATTTCTCATTGAATTACAGTTAGTCGGGCCGACATTAATTTGTTTTACAGCAAAATTTATATATCAGAACCTATGAAAAAACTCACATTAGGAGTTATTGGTACTTCAAGAAAAGAAGATGAAAAACGTGTACCAATTCATCCAGATCATCTTTCACGTCTCCCAAAAGACATTCGGAGGCAATTAATTTTTGAAAAAGGATATGGTGCACCTTTTGGTTTAGATGATAATTTTTTTGTTTCTCAAACTGGAGGGGTTGCTTCTCGTCATGAATTGTTAGCTGAAATTGGCTCAGTTATTATTGCTAAACCAGTATTGGCTGATTTACAAGAAATACGTAAAGGAGGGTTTATATGGGGTTATCCGCATTGCGCGCAGCAAATGGAAATTACGCAAACTGCCATCGATCGAAAGTTAACACTTATTGCCTTTGAGGATATGTTTGTTTGGTCTCCTAGTGGTCAAAAGGGCAGACATACATTTTATAAAAATAATGAAATGGCAGGCTATTGCGCCGTTATCCATGCATTACAATTAAGGGGGATAGATGGGCATTATGGAAACCAACGTAAAGTTATTATTTTTAGTTTTGGTGCGGTAAGCCGTGGTGCTATTTATGCACTAAAATCTCATGGTTTCAGGGATATTACGATTTGCATTCAAAGGCCAGATTATCAAGTACGTGAAGAGGTTCTGGATGTTCACTATGTTCGGGTTCGTGAAGGAATTAATGGGGAAGCCAGAATGGTAACGATAGAACATGATGGCACCGTAAAACCTTTATCTGATTTAATTAGTGAATCTGAGATCATCATCAACGGCACCTATCAGGATACTGACAATCCTATCAATTTTGTAATTGATGAAGAGAAAGATATTTTAAAACCAGGATGTTTAATTATTGATGTTAGTTGCGATGAAGGGATGGGATTTTATTTTGCAAAACCTACCACTTTTAAAAGCCCAATCATTCATGTCGATAAGATCGACTATTATGCAGTAGATCATACACCAAGTTATTTATGGGAAAGTGCTTCAAGGTCATTATCTGCTGCATTAATTGTTTATTTATCAACAATTTTAGAAGGCCATAAAAGTTGGATGAAAAATAGTACAATTCAAAAGGCTATTAATATTGATAATGGTGTAATTATAAAAGAGTCTGTTTTAACTTTTCAGAATCGTATGCCAAATTATCCACATAATTTTATAAAAAGTTAATAGTCAGAACTTATTAATTCTGAAGAACTTTTCATGCTTAAATGGTTAACTGATTTAGCACAGCGTAATAAAAAAACTTGCCTATAACTATTTACTTCGTTTCTATCTATTCCTGGAAAATCTTGATGAATTTGGTCTGCTTTGGTTTTTTTTTCTGGCGGCAAAGAATTCTTGTTTTCTTCTTTGTTTTTCCTTTTCCCATTCCTTTTTCTCTTTTTCATTCATAGGCTTTTCGGTCTGCGGAAATGGATTTTCTTTAACAACTTCTATTCTAAGATTTATTAATTTCTCAATGTCCTTAACATAAACATTTTCTTCGGGTTCGCAAAGGGATATAGCAATACCATCTTCCCCTGCCCTGCCCGACCGGCCAATGCGGTGAACATAGGTTTCTGCAATATTCGGGATATCGTAATTGATGACATACTTAAGTTTGTCAATATCGATACCCCTGGCAGCAATATCGGTGGCAACCAACACCCTGATAATGCCTGCTTTGAATTGCAACAATGCTTTTTGTCGTTGATTTTGAGCCCTGTCGCCATGTATGGAATCAGACTTGATCTTCTTTTTTTTAAGATTGCGAGCTATCCTGTCGGCTCCGTGTTTTGTCCTGGAAAAAAGCAAAACCTGGTCAATTTCCTGATCTTTAAGGATATGAAAAAGTAAGTCTTTCTTGTTCGATCTATTGGTATAATACAAATATTGCTTAATGGTTTCAGCGGTTGAAGAAATTGGACTAACATCCACTTTTTCAGGATTTGTCAGTATCTTTTTCGATAGTCCCACAATGTTATCAGGCATGGTAGCCGAAAAAAATATTGATTGCCGTTTCCGGGGTAATTTGGCAATTATTTTTCTGATGTCATTGATAAAACCCATGTCGAGCATGCGGTCAGCTTCATCCAATACAAAGTATTGAACGTCCCTGAGGTTTATGTATCCTTGATCCATCAGGTCCAGAAGCCGGCCTGGTGTAGCTACCAGCACATCTACACCTTTACGGAGTGCATCTGTTTGTGAACCTTGCTTTACCCCTCCAAAAACAACCGTATTTTTTACTCCTGTAAATCTTCCGTATGCTGTAAAGCTTTCAGCAATCTGAATTGCCAGTTCACGTGTAGGGGTTACAATGAGTGCTTTTATTTTAGTTGATTGATAATTCTTTTCTTCATCAAGAAAAAGGTGTTGCAGGATAGGAATGGCAAATGCTGCAGTTTTACCTGTTCCGGTTTGAGCGCTTCCAAGCAGGTCTTTTCCGTTCAATAAAATCGGGATAGATTTTACCTGGATTGGAGTTGGAAGTACGTAACCTTCAGTCTTGATGGCTTTTTTTATGGGCTCAATAATATCTAATTCTTCAAATCGCATAATGCTACTGTTATTTTACCCAAATTAAATTTCAAAAGGGAGAGTCAAAGTGGGAAAGATTTTAAAACTGCGGCAAAGGTAAGCATTCCTATCATATACAAAATATGCCTAATCTGGATCTTCATAATTCTTGTCAGAACTTATTTGAATAATTTTGATGAGGTGATTGTGTGTGACGGTTACTGCTGTTAGCACACGTAACTATTTAATTCTTATTAAGTCCAAATGCGCGTGAACCAAGTTTTTCTTTCCAATTGGATTCTTTTTCTGTACAATACTTTTGATTAGCTGTTTTAGAAAGAACTTCAAGAACTTTTTTCCCTTTTAATATTTCAATTAGTTCATAAATACCATAAAAACTGGCACTATTTCTTTCAGATCCGAGAAAACAGATGATAAACTTAAAGTTAAGAAATGCTGGTTTGTCCTGAAAACTCTGGTATTCTTCAATTATATTTTTCAAATACATTTCTCGTATATTATCATGGGAGTGTCTTACAAGCAAAATTTTGCCTTGTTTTCTAAGTTCATCAAGTGGTAGAACATCTTGTAAAAGAATCTGATTACTCATAGCAGTCTCAATTATGTGTGCTAACGTGTTTAGTATAAGAATAGTAGCCGATTGCGGGCTTCATTACTATCAAGTTACAAGAAAGTGGAAGCGGGCTACAACCCTTGAATTTACGACTATCTCGGCTATTATTTTTATACATTGTTAGCGTTTCGTGCTTTAATCTTTAATGTAATTTTTGTTTTTCGCAAAGTCTTAATTGGTGTGTTTAGAGAAAAACAAAATTAAAATATCAGATAATTTTTCAGGGCTTTCAATTGCCGGGCAATGCCCCGTATTTGGCAAAATATGAAGCTCTTTATTTTCTAAACACACCAAT
>JAIOTR010000172.1 GCA_021106665.1 Bacteroidales bacterium | reverse complement strand
TATTATTAACAAAAGAATAGTTATCCAATAGATCACAATCCAGTCTACACAATACTTATAGGATTTTTCACTTTATCATTCAGCAAAGCATAATCCACCACCTCTATCATCTGGTCGACATAATGGAATTTTAAACCACTGCGATAATTTTCCTTGATATCTTCAATATCCTTTTTATTTTCGATTGACAGGATAATATCATTGATCTTGGCCCGCTTGGCTGCAAGTATTTTCTCCTTAACACCACCCACAGGCAATACTTTTCCTCTTAAGGTGATTTCGCCTGTCATTGCTATTTTCGATCTTATTTTTCTTTGTGTAAATGCAGATGCCAGAGCAGTGAACATGGTAATTCCTGCTGAGGGTCCATCCTTAGGTGTAGCTCCTTCAGGTACGTGTATATGAACATTCCACTTCTGGAAAACCTCCGGATCAATATCCAGGAATTCAGCATGGGATTTAAGATACTCCAGCGCAATCGTTGCCGATTCTTTCATTACATCCCCAAGGTTACCGGTAAGTGTAAGTGTACCCTTACCCCTGCTAAGACTGGCTTCCACAAACAATATCCCCCCTCCTACCGTTGTCCATGCCAAACCGGTTACAACACCTGCAACATCATTTGAAAGGCCTTTATCTCTTTGAAAACGTGGTGTCCCTAAAGTTTTCTGTAATTCTTCCTGAGATAATTTTTTGTTATAATCCAATCCTTCAACAATATATTTTACATTCTTCCGGATAATTGTTGCAATGTTCTTTTCGAGTGTTCGCACACCGGCCTCACGGGTATAATCGCCAATGATCTTCTCGATAATTCCTTTGCTAAATTGCAACTGGCTTCGCTTGACACCATGCTCCTTAAATTGTTTCGGAATAAGGTGCCTTTTAGCGATTTCCACTTTTTCTTCCATCAGGTAACCGCTGATATCAATCACTTCCATCCTGTCAATAAGGGCAGGGTGAATCGTACTTAAGGTATTTGCCGTAGCAATAAACATTACTTTCGACAGGTCATATTCTACCTCCAGATAGTTATCATGAAATGTAATATTTTGCTCGGGATCGAGTATCTCCAGTAAAGCAGCCTGCGGATCACCACTCACATTCGCACCCAAAACTTTATCCACCTCATCCAATACAAAAACCGGGTTAGAAGATTTTACTTTTTTAAGATTTTGAATAATCCGGCCAGGTAAAGCACCAATATATGTTTTTCTGTGTCCGCGCAATTCGGCTTCATCTCTTAACCCACCCAACGACATCCTGATATATTTCCTGTCAAGCGCCCTGGCAACGGATTTCCCCAAAGAAGTTTTTCCAACACCAGGAGGGCCAACAAGACATATAATAGGCGCCTTCAAATCATTTTTCAACTTAATGACAGCAAGGTGCTCTACAATCCTTTCTTTTACCTTTTCAAGGCCAAAGTGATCTTCATCCAGAATTTTTTCAGCCCTTCTTAAATCAAAATTATCTTTGGTATACTCATTCCAGGGTAAGTCTACCATAAATTCCAAATAATTCAGTTGCACCGAATAATCTGCTGCCTGTGTGTTCATGCGTTGCAGTTTGGCCAGCTCTTTTTCAAAAGTCTCCTTAACATTTTTCGACCATTTCTTTTCAGCAGCTTTAAACTTCAGGTCATTTATATCCTGAGTACCGGGAGCATCACCCAACTCTTCTTGTATAGTTTTCATTTGCTGGTGCAGGAAGTAATCGCGCTGTTGTTTGTCAAGATCAACTTTGACCTTATTTTGAATCTGATTTTTTAATTCCTGCATTTGAAGCTCTTTGGTAAGTGCAGTAAGCACCTTTTGAGCACGCTCATGAAAATCAGATATTTCAAGCAAATTTTGTTTATCCCTGATATCAATATTGAGGTTGGAAGAAATAAAATTTACAAGGAAAACAGGGCTTTCAATATTTTTAATTGCAAATGCAGCATCGGATGGAATATTTGGGGATTGCTTAATAATTTGAATGGAAAGATCTTTCAAAGAGGCAATAAGCGCTTTGAATTTTTTATCCTGTACCAAATTTTCAATCTTATCATATTCGTCAACCTTAGCAATAAAATATGGATCTGACTGGACAAGTTCAATTAATTGAAACCGCTTTTTACCCTGGATAATAACCGTTGTATTTCCATCGGGCATTTGAAGTATTTTGATGATATTGGCAACAGTACCAATTCTGTTTAGATCTTCCAAAGTCGGCTCTTCAATATCAGCATCTTTCTGTGCTACAACACCAATCAGTTTTTTGCCAGCATAAGCATCTTTGATCAGTTTGATAGATTTATCCCTGCCCACTGTAATCGGTATCACAACTCCAGGGAATAAAACAGTATTACGCAACGGTAAGACCGACAATTTCTTTGGTAGTTTTTCGGCTTTGATCAGTTCTTCATCCTCTGATGATAATAAAGGTATGAACTCTGTTTCGCTGTCAAGCATTTCAGAGATCATAAACATATTTCTCTCGTTCAATTCCATAATCAAAATTAAGTCAATTTGACAGAGTAATCAGTTTATTCAAAATTCACAATTATTAATTGCAAAACTATACGAAAATCAACTAACTCTGTTGCAACATATTATAATTATTAATGTGAAAATTTAAAGATAAAGACATCAAAAGGTCAATATGTGTGCCAAAAAATCAGAGAGTCCTGTTTGTTGCAGTTTGGTCAAATACATTAATTAAAAGCTCTTTTTCAATTTTATCAAACGGTATATCCCTACGCTGGTACATAGCTTCTGCAACCTCTAAGGCTTTTTTAATATCATAAATTTTATGGCCTGATTTACCGCCCCAGGTAAATGATGGAATAAAGTTTCGCTGGAATCCAGACCCAAAAATATTAACATTAACTCCTACAACAGTTCCTGTGTTGAACATGGTATTAATTCCGGTTTTGGAATGGTCACCCATGATCAATCCGCAAAATTGAAGTCCGGTATCGGTGAATGTTTTTTGGGGATAACTCCAAAGTTTCACATGATCGTATGAATTTTTAAGGTTTGAAGTATTTGTATCGGCGCCGAGGTTACACCATTCAGCTATAACCGAATTGCCAAGAAATCCATCATGTGCTTTATTACTATATCCAAAAATAACCGAATTGTTTATTTCGCCTCCCACCTTTGAAAAAGGGCCAATGGTAGTCGGACCATATATTTTTGCTGACATTTTAACCACTCCATGGTCACATATTGCAAATGGCCCCCTGATAACACTGTTTTCCATTATTTCAGCATTCTTCCCAATATAAATAGGGCCATTGGTTGCATTTAATATAGCAAATTCAATCCTTGCACCTTTTTCAATAAAAATATTTTCTTCTCCAACAACCCTGTTGGTCGAACTTAATTCTTCAGTTTTTCTTCTTTTCGTTATCAGATCAAAGTCTTTTTTAATCGCCTCGCCATTCAAACTGAATATTTCCCAAAGATCATTTATTTTCAGAAATTCACTTTTGGTTTCTATTTCATCAATTCCGGATATATCCATTTCACCCGACTCGTCCAAATCTTCAGCAAGAATATGGAGTGCAATAATGAAATCCTCGGTAACCAGGGCCTGGTTTGCTTTTAAAGAATTGATCTCGCTGATCAGCTCACTATTCGGACATACTGATCCGTTTATAAGGATGTTTTGCTTGTCTTTTACGATAGGAAATTTTGCACTTAAGTAAGTTTCAGTGAGTGTAGAAGTTTTTACTTTTAAATACTTTTCCCATTTTTCGCGAATAGTGAGAATCCCAAATCTAATATCGGCCACCGGGCGCAAAAAGGTTAATGGGAGCAAATTATTTCTACTTTGGTCATCAAACAAAATATAATTCATATAGTCAAGCTGGTATTAAGATGATAAAATGTTATAAATCAAGGGACAATATTACAAAAAATAATCTCAATTAATATGTTACCCAAAATAAAAAAAACGAAAAAAGCCCTCATTTTTAAGAATAAGGGCCTTTCAATTTCTTTTTCAACAAACGCAGGTTTATTGTTTGTTCTTATCGTAATGTTTTTGATAGCGGCTTTTGAACTTATCAACACGCCCTGCGGTATCAACAAACTTCATTTTACCTGTAAAGAATGGATGCGATGTGTGAGAAATTTCCAGCTTAATAAGCGGGTACTCGTTACCATCTTCCCATGTAATTTTCTCTTTCGATTTTGCAGTTGAACGTGTCAGGAATGCATAATCATTCGACATATCTTTAAAAACCACAAATTTGTAATCCTTCGGATGAATATCTTTCTTCATTACTATTACTTTAATTTTTGGGAGTGCAAAAGTACAGGTTAATAAATTAATAACAAAGGAATATTTTTAAAAATATTTTACGCTAATTGATGAAGTAATGAAAATAAAGAATTCCAAGTAATGAAATTAATATAATTGAAAAAATTACAATAATTTGAAACCGTATTATAGACCTGCTTTTCGACTTTCTTTCATTTTCTTCTGATATCTTTTTCAGCAAATGCCGAATCCGGATGAAGGCCGTATCACCTTTTACTATATAATCATATGCACCATTTCTCATTGTATCAACGGCAATGTTCACATCGTCGGATCCGGTTAAAAATATAACTTGTGTATCGGGAAAGCGACTTTTTAGTTTCTTTAAAATATCCATTCCCGTAAAATCTTTTTCAAGGAAATAGTCAAGAAGTGCAACATCGGGTTTCTTATCAAGGTTATGCATGGCTTCTTTTCCTGTAGAATAAGATCTTATATTCTGATAACCCATTTTTTCCAATTCCTTGTTTATCAGGTTGAGATATAACATATCGTCCTCTACAACAAATATTGTTTCTGGTCGTACCATTTGTTTGGTTTTTTTTGTTAAAACAATATCCCCAAATTCAATTCCATTCCTAAATCCGGGATTAAATCAGGTTCTGCTACGCGTTGCATTATTTTTTAATTACTCTTTTCGTTATCAATCCCTGGTGATTATCTATCCTTATAAAATAAATCCCCGACGGAATATCAGACATATCAATCATCTTATCCTCTGATGATGAATAAAAATTAAATTCTTTAATTGGTTTACCTATAATATCAAACAGCAATACCTGAATTTCTTCAGGTTCAAAGTTAATAAAATTTAAATAAACAAAATTTTCTGCCGGATTAGGATAAATATTAACAAATTTTTCTTCATTTATTTTATTGGCGGATATACCAACCGTTGTCCCATCTAAAACTGTAACTCCTGAATTATCCGGATCAAGCCAGGGTTTTAACTGAATTGTATCAGCATTTCCATTCGATTGCCAATGATAGGAAAACTTACCATAATAGTCCGGTTTATCCGGACCGAGGTTACCAAATGACTCACAAGCTGCATACCCTCCTGTTAAAGTTCCGATGATCCTTCCCTCCGAGTCAAATAAAGGCGAGCCTGATGAGCCGGGTTCGGTTACACCCCAGTTGGTTATTGTCTCTGTCCAAAATACTTTCCAATGTGCATAATTTCCACCATTAAGAAAATCAAATGTTTCAATCGGTGTGGTATAAGTTGAAATCTTTTTTATATCCCCTTCGGGATGATGGATTGTAACTCCACTTGAACTTACTGAACCTGTAATGTCCCATCCATTAAAATAGGGATCATAGGCCGCTGGAATTGTGTTGTTATTCAACAAAACGAAATAAAAATCTGATCCTGTAGATCCCCTGTCGCCACCCTGTGCAATTCTTGAGGCTCCAATAAGGGATTTTATTTCCGGCTCTACCAGTGGATCTTCACATGTTTCCGACTCATAGACAAAATAAAAAATCCATTGGTTCAGGTCATCCTCATCAGCATATTGATTAAACTGGAATGCACAATGGTCAGCGGTTAAAATATATGGGGTTAAATCTTGTTTCACATTGTTTACTAGTGATCCGGTACACCAAAATCCTGAACCGGAAACCCTCACCTGTATCCTTACAACACCCTTTTTTTCATCCTGCCAGTTAGCTCCTTCAGGACAGGCTGGATTTATTTCACAAAAGTCGGAACTGCCAAATCCTTTTGAAAAACCATATTGAGGAACATCCCTGTAAGCATACCCAAAATCCGAAATTTGTAAAGATGGTTTTTCTGATAAATTATCTGGCAAATTAAGCTCTAAAATAATGGCATCTCCAAGCATCAGTTCCGTGGCAAATAAACGGCTCTTTTGGTTATTTTGAAAAATATATGCCCCTTTCACTTGATTTCTATCATCATCATACAAAAACAATTCAGCATCCTTAGGAAGGTAGAAATCATTAAAATACAAACTAATTGCCAAGGCACCCTCCGATCTCAATTTAAGTCTCCAAACACGACTTCCATCAGCGAGTTTTTCCCAGGTGCCTGAATTATCCGGATTTATCTTTACCGGAATTAATTTGGCAAAGCGGCGTGGGTACGAAAATTCATCATTTTCCAGATCTTCCTCCATTAGTTTATTCATATCTGGAGTAGGAATTAATATTTCCCCGAAATGTTCCGAAAGATCATAATTTATGAAACTTACAGGGATACCGTCTTGACTTAGTTGAGCATTTGAGGTGTTTATATTGAAAAATATTAAAACAAAGGGTAATATAAAGATCAAATACAATTTTTTCATTTTTAAAGTATTTCTGGCGGATATGATAAGTACAAAGTTAAATCTTTTAGTTTAATATTTATCAAATTTAACAATTATTGATATTTGGGTGTTAGAAGACTATACGAATTATAAACTATTTTGTTAACAACAATTTATTGTACTTTTGCACCCAATTAAAAATAGTAGCATGTTAGAGAAATTAGAGGCTATATATCAGAGATATAAGGAAATTGAAGAGCAGATGAATGAGCCTGATGTAATGTCTGATATGAAAAAATTCATTAAGCTGAATAAAGACTACAAAGAGCTGCAGCAGGTGGTCAGTTCTTACATAGAATATAAAAATGTTCTCGATAATATTGACTCTACAAAAGAAATTTTAAAAACCGAAAAAGATGATGAGTTCAGGGAAATGGCAAAACTTGAATTGAATGAACTGATCGGGAAAAAAGAGACTTTGGAAGAAGACATCCGAATTATGATCATACCTGCCGATCCGCAAGATAATAAAAATTCAATCATCGAGATAAGAGCAGGTACTGGAGGTGATGAAGCCAGTATTTTCGCAGGAGATTTATACAGGATGTATGTAAAATATTGTGAAAACAGGGGATGGAAAATGGAATTAGTTGATGAAACCGAAGGGACTGTAGGTGGCTTTAAAGAAATCATTTTCGAAGTGAAAGGAAATGGTGTTTATGGCCAGATGAAATATGAATCGGGAGTGCACCGGGTTCAACGGGTTCCTAAAACAGAAACACAGGGAAGGGTTCACACATCAGCTGCCTCAGTCGTTGTTTTGCCTGAAGCTGACGAATTTGATGTAGAAATTAGCCCGAACGACATTAGAAAAGACCTGTTCTGCTCATCAGGGCCTGGAGGACAATCTGTAAACACTACCTATTCTGCTGTCAGGTTAACGCATATCCCAACAGGAATTGTAGCAACCTGCCAGGATCAAAAATCCCAGCTTAAGAACTATGATAAAGCCATGACGGTTCTTAGGGCACGGATATATGAACTGGAATATCAAAAATACCTGGATGAGGTTTCATCCAAACGAAAAACCATGGTTTCAACAGGCGACAGGTCTGCTAAGATCAGAACTTACAATTGGCCACAAGGCCGTGTAACCGACCATCGGATCAACCTTACTATGTATAACCTTCAGTCAACTATTGATGGGAATATCCAGGAGCTAATTGACCAGCTTCAATTAGCCGAAAATGCAGAACGGCTCAAAGAAGAAATCAGCCGGTAAAATTCCGATTTATGACCAAGCAAGAACTTTTTCAGATCATTAAAAAAAAGAAATCCTTTTTATGTATTGGCCTTGATACTGATATCAGCAAAATACCTCCTCATCTGAAAAAACTGGATGACCCTGTTTTTGAATTCAATAAAAATATTATTGATCATACACACGAATTTTCGCTTGCCTACAAACCAAACATTGCTTTTTATGAAAGGCGCGGAACAGAAGGATGGATATCCCTTGAAAAGACGATTGAATATTTAAAAAAATTTGATGTATTTACAATTGCCGATGCCAAACGTGGTGATATTGGCAATACTTCAAAAATGTATGCAAAAGCTTTCCTTGACAATCTTGATTTTGATGCGATAACTGTTGCCCCATACATGGGAATTGATTCAGTTAGTCCTTTTCTGGAATATAAAAACAAATGGGCCATTGTTCTCGCATTAACTTCCAATAAGGGAGCTTTTGATTTTCAGTTTACCGAAAGCAAAACTTCATCAAATAAACTTTTTGAAGATGTGCTTATAAAATCACAGGATTGGGGAACCGATGATAATACGATGTATGTGGTGGGAGCTACACAAGCAGAAATGCTGGCTGATATACGAAAGATCATTCCCGATCATTTTTTATTAGTTCCCGGCGTAGGCGCTCAGGGTGGATGTATGGAAGAAGTAGCCAGGTATGGAATTAACCGACAATGCGGATTAATTGTTAATTCTTCGAGGGGGATCATTTATGCCTCAGATGGTATTGACTTCGCCGAAAAAGCCAGGGACAAAGCTGTCGCATTGCAAAAACAAATGGAATCAATTCTTTTGCAAAACAACCTGATCTGATATGGATCGGTCGGCTGAATATTGGATAGACAAACTTAATTTGACTAAGCATCCTGAAGGTGGTTACTTTAAAGAAATTTACAGAGCAAAAGAGTTTATCAATAAAAAAAGCTTACCAGGCAGGTATACAAGTTTCCGATCCTTTTCAACTTCTATTTATTTCCTTCTTCAAAGTCATGAGTTTTCTGTGTTTCACCGATTAAAATCAGATGAAATATGGCATTTTTACGAAGGCTCGCCAATTTCAATTTTTATCATCTTACCCAATGGAAACCTCAAAAAAGTTTTATTAGGACAGAATCCTGAAAATAATGAATTCTTGCAATTTACTATTCCCAAAGGTTGCTGGTTTGCGGCCAAAGTTTACTCACCTGATTCTTATTCATTGGTTGGTTGTACGGTTTCCCCGGGATTTGATTTTGATGATTTTGAATTGGGGGATTTTGAAAAACTTTCAAAACTATTTCCTCAACATCTCCAATTAATAAAGCAATTTACAATCTTGTAAATTTTATTCAATATCATTCAAACAGAGTGCCCCTCTTGCAATAAAAAAAGCCCTACCGAAGCAGGGCTAAAGTTCTTTTCGAACTACGGCATATAGCCTTATTGTGATAAGATTTAAAAAAGGAATTTTTAATCTTGCCAACAAATATATAAAATTTCTTTATATTTGAAGATATTTTATTAAACTTTTTTCTTTGACCAAAATACATTGATCATGACAAAAATTTTAGGACTTGACCTTGGTACTAATTCTATTGGGTGGGCAATTGTTGATGACGATAAAAAACAAATACTCGATGCGGGCGTGAGAATTTTTCCTGAAGGAGTTAACAACCTTGGCGAAGGAGATAATGAACTTTCGAAAAATGCCAGCCGAACAGGTGATCGAGGTACAAGAAGGCAATTCTTCAGGCGAAGGTTAAGAAAGCGGATTTTACTCAAAGAACTTTCTTTAAATAATATGTGTCCCTTAACCGATTCTGATTTTGAGGAATGGAAAAACAAAAAAAAGTTTCCAGAGAAACAATTGAAAAACTGGTTCAGTGAAAACCCATATAAACTTAGGGATAAAGCCTTATCAGAAAAAATTTCTTTGGAACAACTTGGCAGGATTTTTTATCATTTCACACAAAGAAGAGGATTTCAAAGTAATAGCCGCAGTGCAGGAAAAGATGATGGCGCCATCTACAAGGGTAATAAAAAAGAAGGTAAAATAGGAATTACGGAAACTGTAAATTCAATTGGAGAAAAAACTTTAGGTTCCTATTTACACAATATTGTT
>JAIOTR010000446.1 GCA_021106665.1 Bacteroidales bacterium | reverse complement strand
ACTTCCCCGAAATATCGTATTTTTGCCCCTTCTAAAAAAACAAGTATGCAAGATTTTTCAATTTTAACTTTACCAGCACTGTTACAACAGTCAGTAGAAAATTATGGAAATCGGCCTGTAGTAGCCTTTGTTGACGAAACCCCTTTAACCTATACTGGATTTGATAAACAGAGACTTTCGGTCATTTCTTTATTAGAGAAATTAGAAATAAAAGCTGGCGACCGTGTGGCATTGTTAAGCACAAATATGCCCAATTGGGGAATTACCTACTTTGCCATTGTTTCAATAGGAGCAATTGTCGTTCCCATTCTTCCCGATTTTAGTGAGAATGAAATTGAGAATGTGTTAACCCATTCCGAATCAAAGGCCATTTTCGTTTCAGAGGGACTCAAGTCGAAAATTGAGAACTTTAAGCAAGGCACATTGCTTCACAGGATATTGATTGATAATTTCTCAATTATTGAACCCAAAGAACCGGGCATTAACTTTGAAGAAGGATTAAAACCGGTTAAAGAATACCATGTTACCGAAGACGACCTCGCTGTCATTATATACACTTCGGGTACTACCGGAAAATCTAAAGGTGTAATGCTTACACACAAAAATATTAGCTCAAATGCTGTGGCCAGCAAGGATGTACAGGAAATCAACTCAAAAGACCGTTTTTTATCGGTGTTGCCCCTGTCACATACTTACGAAAATACCATTGGATTTATTTTACCAATAATCTCCGGTTCAAGTATTTTTTACATTAAAAAGCCACCGACACCTGCTGTTTTGCTTCCTGCCCTGAAAAGTGTGCGGCCTACTCTGATGCTGACAGTCCCGTTGATCATCGAAAAAATATACAGGAATAAAGTATTGCCGTCATTCAACAAGAGTAAACTAACCAGGGCATTGTATGCCTTCCCGCCTATGCGTAAAAAGTTTAATCAATTAGCCGGAAAAAAACTTATGCGGACTTTTGGGGGTGAATTGAAATTTTTTGGGATTGGTGGTGCCAAATTAGACAAAACAGTGGAGAAATTCCTGCGTGAAGCTAAGTTTCCCTATGCCATCGGGTACGGGCTTACTGAAACATCACCCCTGCTTGCCGGTGTTAATGCACTAAATACAAAGTTACAATCAACCGGTCCTCCGCTCAAGGGAATTACGCTTAAAATTCACAAACCGGGAAAACTTACCGGTGAGGGCGAAATTTGGGCGAAAGGCCCTAATGTAATGAAGGGCTACTACAAAGAGCCTGAATTGACGAGGGAAGTGATGACAGAAGATGGCTGGTTCAAAACAGGAGATTTGGGAATACTTGACAATACCAACTATTTGTACATTCGTGGACGTAGCAAGAATGTGATTATTGGCCCCGGAGGCGAGAATATTTTCCCCGAAGACATCGAGTCGGTCATCAATAATTTCAAGCATGTTGCCGAATCACTGGTAATTCAGCAAAAAGGAAAACTGGTGGCAATGGTTCATTTCAATCGCGAAGAAATTAAAGAGAAATACCACTACATGAAAGATGAATTTTCGGAATTTGTAGAAGAAAAATGCGTAGACCTAAAAAAAGAACTACATGAGCACGTAAACGCCCGTGTAAACAAATTCTCAAAAATTCAGGTGGTCTTACTTCAAAAAGAAGAGTTTGTTAAAACAGCCACCAAAAAGATTAAGCGGTTTATGTATGCTGGAACACCGGCTTAACCGGAATCCTGTCCTTTATAACTTTTTATAATTGTTTTCTGTTGCAAGTACATACGGGCGATTATACAATTGGTATGCAGTAAACGACAACCGCAAAATATCTCCGCAGGGATGGCATGTGGCCAGCTTTGACGAATGGCAGACACTTATTGATTATTTAGGAGGTGAAAGTATAGCCGGAGGAAAATTAAAGGAAAGCGGGAATGATCACTGGGAAGGAGATAATACATGAGCAACAAACGAAACCGGCTTCACAGCCTTACCGGGTGGTGGGCGATACCATGATGGCGTTTTTAATCTTATCGGCTATCTTGGTTATTGGTGGACCTCCACTTTCCCTCCAGATAATAACCTTAAATTTGCATTTTTTTACTTTTATGATCTGGGAAAAGCGTTGGTTTCATTTTGCTGTATTGATGGTGCTTGCCTTTGTATGGGGCAGTTCTTTTATACTTATTAAAGTCGGACTGAAAAGTTTTAGCAGCGAACAGGTGGCAGCCATACGAATGTTACTGGCGTCACTAGCCCTGTTACCCATTGCAATCCGAAATATAAAACATTTTAAACGCAAAGATCTGGTGAGTTTACTCACTGCAGGATTTATTGGGAGTTTTATTCCTGCATTCTTGTTTACTAAAGCTCAGACCCACATCGATAGTGCCCTGGCCGGGATGTTAAATTCACTTACTCCTGTTTTTACGTTGGTAATCGGGGTAATTTTTTTCAGGTCTAAATTTAAAATCTTACAGATATTGGGTCTTTTCCTGGGATTGGTTGGTGCGCTGGGACTGATTATTGCCGGTCATGGGATGTCGTTTGGCAGGATTAATATTTATGCTTTATTAGTGGTGCTTGCTACGACCTGTTATGCACTCAATATCAATGTTGTTAAAACCTATCTTACCCATTTGACTGGTGTACAAATCACCGCATTCTCCTTCATGTTTCTCAGCCCGGTAGCATTTATTTATTTGCTTACAACAGATTTTGAACCGGTATTTCAGAATCCTCAATGGCCAGTGCATTTCACTGCAATAGCAGTCCTGGGTATCATTGGTACAGCAGTGGCAATGTTATTGATGAACAGCCTGATCCGAAAAGTGTCTACCATTTTTGCATCATCAGTTACCTACATTATTCCCATTTTCGCCATTATGTGGGGGTTTAGTGATGGAGAAAGTATTACCATCCATCATATGGGTAATATGGTTGTAATATTAATTGGTGTATATCTGATCAATCGAACAAAATAATTTGTTACAAATTGAATAGATTGATACCTTCCTTTGATTTTAAGCGCTTAAATCAGGATTTATTGAATATAAATCTTTTCAGTTTTTATTCCGCCTTCTGAGGTTACTTTAACAATATAGAGACCTTGTGCGCCTTCAATATTTACATGGTTTTTGCCTTCCATAATATGTGATGATGTAATGTGTTTTCCAGGCAAGTCATATATGTTGAGATCTCCTTCAAATCCTGCCGGTGCATTAACAATAACTGAGTTTTGCCAGGCATATATTTGTAGACTTTCCATTATATCAGTTGGATTAATAATCCCCATAGGATTGGTAAAATGAATGGCGAACCTATCCTGATCATCCATAATTATGGAATAAAAAGTATAATCAGGATTTTCTCTTAAATCCTGTAATACTTGATCTTTTTTATCTTCGAGATAAACAGGTAAATCAGGTGCAAAACTTTCTAAACCCTTTATATGCAAATCAAATATACCATCAGTTCCAGGATTAAATTGCAAAGGAATTATCTCATTATCTTCAACTGAATTCATTATGTTTACAGTCAGCCTTGCATTTCCACACATCGAATAAATATGGGGCGAAGGTACATTGGAAAAGAGTTTATAAGCATCATAATCTGAATCAAATTCTTGAGTTGCTTCTATATTAAAAGCGATCACGCATTCGTCTGAATAATTTTCCTTATGAACCGAAATCCTTAAAACATTATCCTCTAAGTTGCAGCTTTTATAAAATTCAGTTGTAGCACTGGCAATACGTTCTGATGCTGGGATTTTTAAACTGTAGGTTGGTTGGTATCCCAATGTGTCACTTGTCCTCACCCAGAATCCTTGAGTTGCGGCTATATAACCGTTAGTTTTTCCGTTAGTCCCGATTCCAGTTATATAATTCCATGTTTTATAATTTCCCATAGCAGCATCGAATAGATAAATAGTTGGACTTACGTTGTAAATAGCCCAGGAAGCATTTCCATTCCAGTCAACAACACATGGAAACGGGTTTCCTAACAGATTCCAGCCCGAATTATTGGTAGCATCTGTAACTGTTAAATTAACAGCTACATCAGAATTGTTGGAAGTGCCATTGTGCGTAACATAATCCGGAGCATCGGCTACAGACCAAACAAGATATCCTTCTCCAACATTTAATGGTAGTGTTGTTGGCGCATATAAATTTGTAAATATATCACTTGGTTCATCATACGAATATAAGTACATGTCAAAATAGGCTTCTATAGTTTCATTACCAACAGATGAAGAAACAATATGCCATTCATCTTTTTCAAGGTATTGCTGCACCTCTAATTCACCACCTCCTGAAAATGTAAGGTTTCCTTTTTCAAGCAAAGAAGGAGAATAATTGAGATCATCTTCAATTATTAAGTTATCGCCATCGACAATTTTAAGAGATGTACTTGTATTTATAATGATGTTAGTACCGGGCTTAGTTTTTATTCCCTGTCCTGAACTGGTATTTACTACCAGCATCAGGAATATTAAGCTGTATGTAATATTTATTATTTTCATTTTAGTGGTTTTTGCAAACATCAATAAAAAGTTTATTTAAAGAACTAAAAGATTTGGAACTACTGATCAGATTTTAGTTTGTTGATCTCTTTTTTAAGCAAATTATTTTCTGCTTCCAGATTCTCAACTTTCTCATTTAGCTCTTGTATTGCTTTTGCAAATATGGGAAGCATAGCGGATATATTAACGCTTGTACTCATTTCCACTGAAGTATTTTCGTCTCCCGGAACAACAGGTGTTGCAACATCTTTAACAATTTCAGGAATTGTATTTTTCATGGCTTCTGCATCAAAACCATATATTAATTCGTTATCATCATTCAGGTATGATACAGGAATAAATTTCATTACTTTTTCACTTGCGTTATTAATTGTGAGTAGGTCTTTCGCATGAATAACAGCACCATTTTGATAAATACTTCCATCTACGTTTAGTTTGCCATAAAAATATCCTGACCAGTAATCACCTGCTCCAGGCCCTGTATTTGCACCAACAGCATAAATCCCATAGTTTACACCTGGATTATCTTCATTTGCTTTGGCATAAACTCCAAAATTAAATGATCCACCTCCGTATCCAATTGAATACAATCCAATGTTCATCCAATCGCAGTTATCTGCTTCTGTAATTGTACCTATGTTATTTCCTGAAGTAATACTATTGGCATCCATTGTCTGTCCCTGGAGGCCATAATTGTTTTTCGCATTTTTGGCAAATCCGGATAATCCAATATTGTAATCATTCGGATTTGTACCGTAGGATAAGCCTTCAAATGCCCTGTTGACACCACCTGTGCCATTAATGTAACTGTAAACACCGGCATATTTTTCCGAACTTGTTGACCCACCGGTTATTTCAAATACCGAACCGTAGTTTTTGGTATCGGTTACCGTTTCGAGCAAATGTAATCTGTAACTTGGAATAATGTTATTTAACCCGATATAACCATTCGCATAATCAACATATAAAGCATGAACTCCGCTTCCTTTTACATGTAAGATAGAGTTAGGATTAGGGTCACTGCCGTCTTTGTTGATAGAAACCTGAGAAAAGGCTATTGTAGCGCTTAGAATAATAGATGATAAGATAATTGCTTTTTTCATGATAGTGTAGATTTAAGATTATACATTCCAATTTATTGTTATCGACTTTTAAAATAGTTAAATGTTAGATTTATAGTTCATGTAATAATGATTTTGAACAGCATAAAATTATAATAATTTGTTCAATTATTTCCAAATAAAACAAAAGATTTTTTAACAAATGATTAATAATTGAAAAGTAAAGCTTGCTTGTTCAATATAAAAATTTGTGAGTATAATCTTCGAGCGTGGACGTTCGAAGCAGGAGAGTGTAAGCTAAACTGGTTCTTCCACAATATACATGTCAATCTCCCCTTTATTTTTGGCTTGGATTTTACCGCGGTGGGTACACTTAAAATGATTTTTTACCAACTCGTATGTTTCTCCTGAAATATTTACTTTTCCAGGCACCCCGCTTGATTCCATCCGGCTGGCAGTATTAACAGCATCGCCCCAAATGTCGTAAGCAAATTTATTTTTTCCCACAACGCCTGCAACTACAGCACCTGTATGGATACCTATTCTAAGCTCCCAAAAATCTT
>JAIOTR010000489.1 GCA_021106665.1 Bacteroidales bacterium | reverse complement strand
TTCTAATCAATAATTCATCGGTTATTTGATGTGTATCAAATTTATTGTCTATTTCTGTTTCCTTGTCAAGGGATGGTGTTGTAGCTCCAATAAAAAAAGTGCCAGTATATTCCTTTTCCATGCCTTGAAATTCATTTATACGCTTGGTAAATTTTCCTGTACAAACAATAAGCAATCCTGTGGCAAGAGGATCAAGCGTCCCAGCATGACCAACTTTAATCTTACGTATTCCTGTTTTTCTTGAAATCGTATTTCTGATTTTTTTTACTACATCGAAAGAGGTCCATTCAATGGGTTTATCAATCAATAGGATTTTTCCTTCCTGAAATGTATTACCTAAGGTTGAGACCATAATTAAAAGAAAAGATTGTAACTGATAGCCGCTAATCCAACGATGAGGCAATATATTGCAAAATATATCAACTTCCCCTTTTTAACGATCCCGATCATCCATTTACATGCAAGAAGGCCTGAAATGAACGCTGCCAAAAATCCGATGATCAAAGCTCCTACTCCCACACCTGCATTATCTGTTAATTTACCATTCAAGAGATCTTTCAAATTCGCACCAATTATTGGTACAAGAACCATTAAAAATGAAAACTTTGCAATCCCGTCTTTTTTATTTCCCAGCATTAAACCGGTTGATATTGTAGCGCCAGATCGGGATATTCCCGGCATAACAGCCAATGCTTGCGCAATACCGATCACAAATGAATCAACAAAGGTGATTGGCCTTTCCTTCCGTTTTGAATAATAGGAAAATGTAAGAAGCAGGGCTGTTATAATAAGCATGGATCCTACAAGTAAAAGATTCCCATTAAAAAATAATTCAATTTCATCGGCGAAGGTATACCCCAAAAACGCAACCGGAATCATGGATACAATAAGCTTCAGAATATATTTTGTTTCATCGTTCCATTTGAATGCGAACAAACCTTTCAGAAGAACAAAGATATCTTTCCGGAAAACAACAATGGTGCTTAAAACGGTAGCCCCATGTACCACAACCGTATAAGTAAGACTTTTTTCGGCATCAACACCCAGCAACACTTTTCCGATTTCAAGGTGTCCGCTGCTGCTTACAGGCAAAAACTCTGTTAATCCTTGTACTATTCCCAGTATTAATGCTTCTAACCAGCCCATAAAAAAATGTTAAATTTTGAATTGTAAATTCCGAATATATCTGAATAGGAAGGAAATAAGTTGTTCAATTTTTATAACTGCTATTCAATATTATAAATTATTCTTTGGGTTTTTTCATAATAGCAAAAATCTCAACCACATATCCCGCCAGTACAAGAATTGGGGCAAGGGTAAGTCTCCTGAAATTGAAAATCTTATCGCTGAAAACATTGGGATCGTCAGAACCTCCTCCAATCATCAGCAAAAATCCAACAAGAATAAGCACCAGGCCAATCAGAAGGAGTTTATAATTTTGTTTTCCAAAAGCAAAGCCTGTTACCCCTGCAGCAGGCGCTTTTTGTTTTTCAACTGTCCCGGATGGCTTTTTTATCTCTTTTTGTTTCATTCTTATCAAGTTTATCTTAAAATAAAAATCGCTGCAAATTTAATATTTTGTTTTTCAATAATAAAGATAATCTGTTTTTAGCCTTATATACTTCCTGACAGCAAAATAATTTGAGAACCATGAAATAATTATTCCCAGGACAATCACAATCAAAAACAGCGACAGGTAAAGGTCAATATCCTGAAGGTTTACCAACTCTGGCAACTCACGCTGTGAAATATAGATGATACCTGCCAGCAAAAAAATGGCTATAAATGCACTGATCACACCTTGAAATATTCCCTTCCAGATAAAAGGCTTGCTAATAAACCTCCGGGTTGCTCCTACCAATTGCATACTCCTGATCAGAAACCGCTTTGAATACACAGATAACCGAATTGTATTATTAATGAGTGCGATGGCAATAATTAACAGCAGTGCACTAAAGCCTAACAAAATGATTCCGATTTTTTTCACATTCTTATTCACAACATCAACCAGGGATTCCTGGTAAAAAACTTCTTTCACATTAGAATTTACCAGTATTTTTTCTTTGATGATCGAGAGGCTGTCATTGTTGGCATAACCTGCTTTAAACCTGACTTCAATAGTTGCGAGTAAAGGATTATATCCCAAAAAACTGGTAAAATCCTCACCCAGTTCTTCTGCGAATTCTTTTGCGGCCTCTTCTTGCGTAATATATTTTGTAGATTTAACATATTCTGTGGCATCCAGAATTTTTTGCAATTTGATGATACCGGCTTCCTTCACATTTTCTTTCATTATTATTGAAAAGCCGATATTCTCTTTAACATAATCCGATAATTTCTTGGCATGAAGAATAATTAAACCCAACAATCCCAACATAAACAAAACGAGTGTTATACTCACAATGGTTGTGATATAAGAAGTCTGAAGCCGCCTGCGATTATAATTATCTTCCTTTTGTGCCATTTTATTCGGTGGTTCGCTAAATTAGTAATTTTCAGGTTTAAGAAAGGAAATATGTTTGTTAAATAATCTAAAATAACATTTTAAGGAATCAAAATACATGAAGGATTCAACGGCCCATACACTTTATTATCTTTGCAAAAACATTCAGGACAGATGATTAATATTAAACGCTTTGAGTTTTCTGATAAAGAATTCTTATCTATTTCCAATAAAATTAGAACAACAGTTTTTGTTGTTGAGCAAAATGTAGATCGGGCACTTGAATATGAATATGAAGAAGAAGGAAATTTTTACCTGCTATATTACAATGAAAAACCTGCTGCAACTGCCCGATGGAGAAATA
>JAIOTR010000339.1 GCA_021106665.1 Bacteroidales bacterium | reverse complement strand
TTGGTTGACATACATCATGGAAAAATCGAGGTTGAAAGTCAATTAGGAAAAGGAACGACATTTTCTGTTTTTCTTCCTATGGGGAAAGAACATTTGAAGCCGGAAGAAATTTATGAACCTACCTCCGCTGAAGCTTCGGCAGACAAGTCGGTTGACAGGGAAGATCCTCCTGGACAAATTATTGAACTGCAAGATCAGGTAACACTTATAGATGATGAAATAGAAAAAGAAGATTCAAAACCTTTGCTTTTAATTGTAGAGGACAATGATGACCTGCGTTCTTACATCCGATCATATTTAACTGCTGATTACAGGATAGCCGAAGCAATTGATGGTGAAATGGGAATGGAAAAGGCCATTGAAAAAATCCCTGACCTGGTGATTAGCGATGTAATGATGCCGAAAATGGATGGATTTGAATTATGTAAAAAACTTAAAACTGATGAGCGAACCAGCCATATCCCGGTTATCTTACTTACTGCCAGAGCCGGTAAAGAAAGTAAAATGGAAGGGTTGGAGATCGGTGCCGATGATTTTATTACCAAACCTTTTGATGTCAATGAACTACTCATAAGGATTAAAAACCTTATCGAACAAAGAATAAAATTAAAATCTATCTTCCTCAGCAGTATTGACTCAATTGATGGGCTTTCGGATAGTGGAGTTACTTCAATGGATAAAAAATTTATGCAAAAGGCCATTCAAATAGTTAAGCAATATATGTCTGATTCTGATTTTAGTGTGGAGGGATTTGGAATTAAAATTGGTATGAGCCGTTCGCAATTGCACCGCAAATTAACGGCACTTGTCGGACAATCCGCAAGCGAATTTATCCGAACGATGAGATTGAACGCAGCAGCAGAACTTCTGGCCAACAAAACCGGTAATGTAGCGGAAATAGCCTTTGAGGTTGGATTTAATAACCTTTCATGGTTCTCAAAATGTTTTCAGCAACATTTTGGAATATTACCATCCGAATATTCCAATCAAAACAAAAAATCTTCATAACCGGATTTTATGTAAATTTTATTGATTTTTTTGACACTCTAAACCCATTTCACCTTATTTAATAAGCTAAATGCAACATGACTGTTATCATTTGGGACATGGCTGTTAGACAAATACATCATTCATGTTGTAATTTTATATTTTAATAATATTAAACATTAATCCATGAATTTAGACAATAAAACGGAGGCCCATATTATGAAAAACTTAACACTTTTAACACTTGCCCTGCTGATTTGCTGCCAAACAAATCTATTTTCACAGCCCTGCCTTCCGGAAGGTATCACTTTTTGGACGCAGGAGGACATTGATAATTTCCAGGTCAATTATCCTGGATGTACAGAGATATTGGGAAATGTGAAAATCGCTGGTACAAGTATCACAAACCTGGATGGACTAAGCATATTAACTTCTGTTGGAGGTGATCTTGAAATTAATCATGCTGTTGGTTTAAATAATCTTCTAGGATTAGATAATCTGATATTCATAGGAGGAGATCTTTCTTATTATGGAGGTTCCCTTACCATTCTAATGGGACTGGAAGGCCTTACTTCTATTGGGGGAAGTTTTGTTATCGGGAATAGCTCATTAATCAGCTTATCGGGCCTGGATAATTTGATATCCATTGAGAATGATCTTAGTATCAGAGGTAACGGCGATTTGATCAGTTTAACGGGATTGGGTTCATTAGCTTATATCGGTGGAATCCTTGAAATTGGAAAAACTAATTCAGGAGGTAATGCTACACTTATTAGTTTAACTGGACTTGAAGGTTTGACATCAATCGTAGATATGTCAATATATGGAAACGATGCCCTGATTAATTTATCAGGACTGGATAATTTAACATCTATTGAGGGAAATATTTTCATTAATAATAATAGTGTACTAACAAACATGGAAGGAATGGGAGGATTAACTTACATAGGAGGAAATATTAAAATAAGGCACAACAGTTCTTTAGAAAATCTTGTTGGATTAAATAATTTGAATCTAATTGAGGGTGATTTTAATTTTTTTCATAACGACACTCTGACTAACTTGATTGGTCTTGAAAATTTGACTCATATAGAGGGAAATTTAGGTTTACAGCAGAACTTTTGCCTCTCCAATTTAACTGGGCTAGATAATTTGACATCCATTGGAGGAACTCTTGCTTTTTATTTTAACAGTGCTCTAAACAGTCTGACGGGACTGGAAGGATTGACTTCTATCGGGGGCTCTTTTATTATTTCAGGCACTGCTCTAACGAACCTGACGGGATTAGATGGATTAACTTATATCGGTGAAGGTCTGGTAATTGGAGATTGTGGAGGTGCAGGACAAGGCGGCAATCCGGCATTAACGAGTCTGACGGGGCTTGAAGGACTAATTAGCATTGGGTCCTTAAACATTAACATCAACAATTCCCTGACCAGCCTTGCAGGATTAGACAATCTGAGTTCTGTCGGGGGATACATTTGGATAGACAGCAATGTAAATTTATCTACTTGTGAAGCACAATGGTTATGCGACGTTTTATTAAATCCGGGCGGAAGTGTTAATATACAAAACAATGCTGCTGGTTGCAATAGTGTGGTTGATGTAGCTACTGCTTGTGGGGGTTCCGTACCCTGCCTGCCTTATGGAAATTATAATTTTATCAGCCAGGCAAATATTGATGATTTTCAATCGGCTTTTCCAAATTGTACAGAACTGGAAGGAGATGTAACAATCAACGGTGATGATATAAGCAATCTCAACGGATTAAATAGTGTGACAACTATAGGAGATTATCTCAATATTCATGACAACGTGTCCCTGAACACTTTAACGGGGCTGGAAAGCTTGATTTCTGTCGGAAATTGGCTCAAGATTGAAGGCAACAATGAGCTGAATAATATGACCGGGTTGCAGGGATTATCTTCAGTTGGGGGAAGCATTCATATAAATTACAACTCCTCCCTTGCCAATTTTACGGGTATGGATAACCTAACTTCGATCGGTAATTTTTTTGGTATTGGAAATAATGCATCCCTGACCACCTTAACAGGGTTGGAGGGTTTGACCTCCATCGAAGGAAATCTTTCGATTAGAGAAAACAATACCCTTATCAGTTTGACAGGATTGGATAACTTAACTTCAATTGGAGGTGATCTTATGATCGGCCATTGGTTGAATGGGGGAAATCAATCCTTAACAAGCCTGACTGGACTAGAAAGCCTGACAAATATCGGACAAAGGCTTCGTATTTTTTGCAATAATTCCCTGAACAACCTGTCGGGATTGGAGAATCTGACTTCTATCATAGGCCTTACTATTTCAGAAAACCACGAACTTGGTAATCTATCAGGATTAGATAATATAGTTGCAAGTTCAATTACTACAGGTTTATACATCTCTGATAATATTTCCTTATCGACCTGTGAAGTACAAAGTATTTGTGATTATCTTGCCTCGCCTAATGGAGACATAACAATTAATAATAATGCTCCGGGCTGCAACAGCCAGGAAGAAGTGGAAGATGCCTGTGAGGCAGTATCAGTTGAGCAATTCTGTATTGAAGAATATTTCACCATTTCTCCAAATCCATTTAAGACCTGTACAAAAATTAAACTACTCATTTCAACACCGGATTTTGTTAAGCTATCCATTCTTGATTTTACCGGACATGAAATCCAAATGTTGATTTCAGAACAATTCCCAGCAGGATCTTACCAAATCAAATGGAATGCTGAAGGATTACCTGCTGGTATTTATTTCCTGAAATTGGAAACGAATGGGATTTCTGAAACCAGGAAACTATTGTTGTTGAGATAAACTAAAGTAGATTGATCTAAATACTGCCAATGTCAATTTGTGACTTGGATTACGCCTTGTTAGTTCATATA
>JAIOTR010000093.1 GCA_021106665.1 Bacteroidales bacterium | reverse complement strand
TTCATCAGTGTTTGACCCATTGCTCCGGGACTAAAGGTTTTGTCCATTAAATCACGATCCCACCGAAGGGATGAAAAGTCCATTTGGAAATCAGGAGCAGTGGTTTGAATGTTATATCACAGGTATCAGCAATCTGACACCCCTTATCATAAAGTAAGGTAAACAGTGTTGCAGGGCAAATAAATATATTATTGGAGAAAATTCCCAATTTTCAATCCAAAATAAATGGTACGCGGGTTCATCGGGCCATAAACATAACCGGGGTCACGGTCAATTCCACTATCAAAATCACTCTGATATGAATTGAACAGGTTTTTCACTCCTGTATAGAGTTGTAAAGTTGCCCCGTTTATTTTGATATTATACCGTACTTTTAAACCTAAATCAAAAAAACTTTTCGATTCTCTCAACTCACCGGCTTCAGGATTGGATATTTGTAATCCATAATAAGGGACAAGCATTTTACCGGTATAATTACCCGTTGAAGAGATTCCCCATTTTTTTGATGGTTGCCAATCTAACATCAGGTAACCGTAATCTTGAGGAGTACGGAAGAATCTTTTTTCATTAAACTCCTGCGGTTCTTCATACTTACTATTTTGAACAGTAAAGCCCGCTTTTAACGAAAGTTTATCAGTCGGTACGACATTCAATTCGATATTAACCCCTTGTACTTTTGCCCCTTTTTCTGCGTTTACCCTTGTATAAATAACTGTTCCGTTTGCATCAGGTTCGCTGTACTCATTTGCAAAAGGATCGTTCAGCTTTGTATAAAAACCTTCAACCAATAAGCCGACATACACCTTACCTATTTGTTTGTTAAAGTCGAGTGATGCCATAAAGCTATGACTTGTTTCTTTTTTTAAACCCGGATCGTTCTTGTGTATTACCTTTCTGGAACCTGATGTTTCAATGTGTAAGTCTTCATCAAATATTTGCGGCGCACGGTATCCTTGTGAATAGCTTACCCGTGCCTGCAAATACTCTTTTATGTTGTATTTTAAAGTAAGCCGTGGGCTTAACACATTACCTGATTTATCAGAATCAGCATGTTCTTTGTCTGATACATTATAGTGATCGAATCGTGCACCGGCAGAAACTTTAAGCTTATTCCAGTTGATCTCATATTGTGCAAAAATGCCGGTAGTATTCGTAGCTTGGTCAGCAACCATAACATTATTCGTATGTGGAATATTTATTATAGTGTCATTGATAATTACAGCGTTATCAATATCAGGATACCCCAGCTTTTTATCTTTTAACCATGCGCCTTCATTTTCGATACCTACAACCAAATTTGAGATTCCAAATTTTGCATTGTATTGAGTACCGAGTGTATAAGAAAAATCTTTGGTGTTTCCATAATCACTTAACGACTTATTTGCCCCGTAATATGAATCCCTGTTTATTTTTTGCCCTGAAGCATAAATTGAAAACAAATCATTTTCCCTGAAAAATTGTTCATAGGTTAATGCACCTGTAGTCAGGTTATGGTTTACTGCTTCGGCGATGTTTGCTTCATGAACAGGGTAATCAAATTTATCTCCGCCCCGCCTTTTTTCATTAATATTAAAGAAATCGGCAGTAAGCTTAGTTCTTGTTCCGAAACGATGATATAATCGTGTTCCTACTGTAATATTTTTCAAAGAAGCAATTTCCGAAAAACCATCATCATTTGCATCAAATGGTTCTCTGTCGCGATAGAAACCATAAAGTGACATGCCTGTTTTATTATCGGCAGATACCAAAGAGGTATTAAAGTTTACCGAATAATCCGGTGCAGGGTTGCCCAAATTATCCAATCCAACACCGGTAAGCGCGCCATTTACCCCAAATTCATAGGAGTTGTTGATAGGATCTTTAAGGATAAGATTTATTGTACCTGCAATGGCATTGCTTCCGTATAATGCAGAACCACCCCCGCGAATTATTTCAACACGTTCAATCATGCTTGAAGGGATTAACTCCAAACCATAAACCCCGGCCAATCCACTAAAAATCGGGCGGCTGTTTATTAAAATCTGGGAATAAGGGCCTTCCATTCCATTCATCCTGACTTGAGAAAAGCCACAATTCTGGCAGTTATTTTCTATTCTTAATCCCGGACAAAAGTTCAATCCTTCGCTTAAAGTTACCGATTGTGTGGTATTGAATATTTTAGATGTTATGGTATTTACAATTGTTGAAGATTCTTTCCTGTTAGTTTCGTTTCTATCACCGGTAACCACAACCTCTTCAAGCCCTAATATATCCGGCTCTAATTCAAATTTTATTTCTTTTGTTTCTCCTGCATTAATGGTAATTTCTTCTTCTTTTGGTTTATAACCCATTGATTGTGCTTTAATTGTAAGCTTTCCGGCAGGTAAATTTATTAATAGATAATGACCGGTTTCATCTGTTGTTGTTCCGATTGTTGTCCCTTTAACGCTTACGGTTGCAAAAGGAATATGATCTCCACAGTGAGAGCAAACCACATGTCCGACAATATTGGCATCGGTTTTCGTTTTTTGGGCAAAATTGAACTGTGAAAATGACAATAAAAATATTGTCAGAATTATATATTGTCTGTTCATAATATCATTTTTGATAAATCATTAAATTACTTTTTCGGCATTTTGGCATTTCTGCTATTTACCATTGCCGTTTGACAGAGCGAGCAATTTCTGTCTTAAAAATTGTAATAATAATATGATATTATGAAAGTGGAGGAGCCCTGCCTTTATGAAGAATGATGCAGGCCAGTGTGTAACTTGTTATCCTGTAAAATAAGTATTTTGTCTTTTTAAAAATGTTTAGTAAAGCAAAAGTTAAAAATACAAACAGAGAAAGAATTTCTAAATTTTGAAAGAATAGTAATTCGGCTTTTGTATGATGGTGGGATTTATAAGGCTTTGAATCAGCTGATTTATTGTAGGGGTGAGCGTGCTCAATAATTGTTCCGTCATTTAATCTGTGGGTATGCATAAAAACAGCTTTGTTGGCAACAAGCATCCCCATCATCCCTATAACCAACCAGGCAATAAATTTTATTGTTATATTTCTAACAATCATTTTCATGAATCGGCAAAAGTAGATAATTCAAATTCGTAAACAATGGATATTTGTTGGAATTTTTGCGGGTTAGTAAAAAAATATTTTTTATATATTCAGCCACTTCCTAAAATCACTCATTCTGCTAAAACTTACAATTGTTTCGAAATCAGGTTTTGGTTTTAATTCAATTTTAATTCTGCTTTTTGATAAGGAATACATGTCTTCAATAGAAGATATGTTTACTATAAACTGACGGTTAATTCTAAAAAAGTCTTTTGGGTTAAGTATATTTTCCAATTTATCCAAAGAA
>JAIOTR010000298.1 GCA_021106665.1 Bacteroidales bacterium | reverse complement strand
TTATGGCATATTAAAGAAAAAATACAATTAACAGAAATGAAACTAAGAATAATAAAATTACTGTTCTTAATACTTCCTGTTGTAAATTTATTTTCACAAGATAAATTTGATTTTGGATTGTGTAGATTTGATATTGTAAACTATAAAAAATCAAATATTGAATTCACAACAACAGATTCTGTTGCTGGAATAGATTTGACTTGTATTGATAAGAAAATCTCTAAAATTTCAGATTGCTTCAATAATAACTTATCATTTATAAAAGGACAAATAATTGATACTGGCTCATACTTTATGTTTCCAGATTTTTCGAGAGAAACTTACCGTTTACCTGCATACGAACTACTTTATAAGTATTATGACAATCAAATAGATCAACACTTTTATTTTAGTATTTACCTAAACAAAAAATCCAAGATAATTGGTCATCAAGCCTTTCTTAAGATCAAAAAATTCGATTGTTCTCTTATTGACAAAGAAGAAGCATTGAAAATTGTTGAGGAGAAATGGATCAATAAGAAACATGGAATTTATGATAGATTCGGCTATGATAAAATAAAGCGGTGTTTTGCATGGCAATTATCCAGAATAATTAAAGGAGGACATGATGGATATTTTGGAGAAATGCAAACATTCCTAATTAATGCTAATAATGGAAAGATAATCTATAATGAAACAGAGAAATTATTACTTGAATAACATGCCATAACAGCAAATAATAGCCCATAGCCGCTTTAGTGCTATCAAGACAAATGAGTAGAAACATAAAAATATGAGTAATCAATAGACATACTGCAAGAGAACGGCTACGGGCCATATTTGCAACACGTTGGCAAACATTAAAAAACAGAGTATTAACATTAAGATTTGGAAACTATGAGAACAAAAATCACATCAGTATTAATCATTGTGATGGTATTTGCATTCACTGGGAAGAGTTATGCACAACAAAACTTACCATTCCCTAAGGCTAAAACAGCTAGTAAAGCGGGTGTTACACTGGCAGAATCAGAGCACCATTGGCGACAAGAACCCAATCGTTTACCAAAAGATGCTCCAAATATTATAATTATTTTAACCGATGATACGGGCTTTGGAAACCCTTCAACATTTGGAGGACCAGTAAATACACCAACTTTATCTAAGTTAGCCGATGAAGGAATTAAATATAATAGTTTTCACACTACAGCTCAGTGTTCTGCTACACGTGCTTCTATCTTAACTGGTCGGAATCATCACCATGTAGGTTTTGGACAAATTTCTGAATTTGCTACTGATTGGGATGGTTACTCTGGTGCAATTCCAAAAGAAACCGCTACTCTTCCACAGGTTTTAGGGTCTTATGGTTACACATCTGCCGCATTTGGTAAATGGCATAACACGCCTACAACAGATATAACACTTTCTGGTCCTTTTGATAAATGGCCTACAGGATTAGGTTTTGATTATTTTTATGGATTTATGGCAGGTGAAGCTTCTCAGTTCGAGCCAATGTTATATGAAAACACTGTACCTATTGATTATCCTCATAAAGAAGGATATCATTTAACAGAAGATTTAGCCGAGCATGCAATTAACTTCATGCGTCAGCAAAAAATGACAAATCCAGACAAACCATTTTTTGTCTACTTTGCTCCTGGTGCTGTTCATGGTCCTCTTCAAGTGGCTAAAGAATGGGCAGATAAATACGAAGGCAGATTTGATGAAGGTTGGGAAGCATTAAGAATAGAAACTTACAAGCGCCAAAAAAAGATGGGAATTATTCCCGAAAATGCAAAACTTACCGATATTGACCCTACAATGACTAAATGGAAAGATATTCCAAAAACTCAACGTGAATTTCAAACTAGGTTGATGGAAGTTTTTGCAGGATTTCTTGAACATACTGATACTCAATACGGAAAAATAATAGATGAATTGGATAATCTTGGAGTTAAAGAAAACACTTTGGTTATTTATATTAATGGAGACAATGGTTCTTCAGCCGAAGGTCTTGAAGGAACTATATCTGAAGTGCTTGCTCAAAATGGTATGCCAAGTACAACCGAACAGCAAATTGATGTTTTAAATAAAGATTATGGTGGATTAGATGCTTTAGGAGGACCAATGCTAGAATGTTTGTATCATTCTGGATGGGGTTGGGCAGGATCAACACCTTTTAAAAGTACAAAATTGGTTGCTGCACACTTTGGCGGTACACGTAACCCTATGGTTATTTCTTGGCCAGCAAAGATTAAGCATGATGATAAAGTTAGACCTCAGTTTACACACGTAAATGATATCGCTGCAACTATCTATGATATTCTTGATATCACTCCACCTGAATTTTATAATGGAGTTCCACAAGATGATTTAGATGGTCACTCATTTGCTAATTCATTCAATAATGTTGATGCTAAGAGTTTAACTACCACTCAATATTTTGAACTTATGGGCAGTAGAGGAATCTTTAAAGAAGGATGGTTTGCTGGTACTTTCGGCCCTAGAGTACCTTGGAGTGCTAAAGCATCAAGATTAAAAGGTTGGGATCCTAATAAAGATATTTGGGAACTTTATAATATTAATGAAGATTATTCTCAATCTAATGATTTGGCAAAAAAACACCCTGAGAAACTAAAAGAAATGCAAGATGCTTTTTCAGTTGAAGCTGCTAAAAATAAAGTATATCCTATTGGAGGATCATTATATATAATTGTTTATAATCCTGACCAAATGAAAGCTTCAGCTAACACCGAGTGGGATATGTACGAAGGAATGACAAGGATTGTAGAATCTCAGGCACCTAAATTTATGAGTGGATTTTCTACGCACTCTACAATAGATGCAGAAATTAAGGAAAACGAAAGTGGTGTTCTTTATGCCGTTGGAGGGATTTCTGCAGGATTCACCGTTTATATGGACAAAGGTGAGTTGTTTGCCGAATATAATGCCATGACACTAGACAGATACAAAGTTAATTCTGGTGGTAAAATAGCAACAGGTAAAGTAAAAATAGAAGTAATAGTTAAAGCGACAGCGAAAAAACCGATGGCTCCATCAGAAATTACATTGTTAGTTAATGGGAAAGAGGTTGGAAAAGGAACTGCAGAAAAGACAGTACCTGCAATATTTACCGGTTCCGAAACATTCGATGTTGGTATGGATTACGGTTCTGGTGTAGCAATAGAATACAGTAAAAGATTACCTTTTAAATTTACTGGTAAAATCAATAAGATAAATATTAAATATATTGACTAATACACTTATTAAAAACACCAACGTTTGCCAACAACGGCTATATTTAATTGCTTGGTTCTGTGTTACTTTGGAAAAATCTCTAATTTTTCCAAGTTCGTTTTTTACTTAGAAAGTTAAGTGCTAAATTGTCGCAACTAAGCATAGCCAAACCGTTGCCAACCATACAAAACCCAACCCACATTTAGCACATTTGGTTTTTGCTGACACACATCCCGACCCAAAAAACCAAAAGAGCTAAACCTTGCAACCGCACAAGAAAAAAACAAAAATATACACTATATTATATAGATTATAGAATATTATTGTATCTT
>JAIOTR010000161.1 GCA_021106665.1 Bacteroidales bacterium | reverse complement strand
GCTTCTAAAGCATATTCCATTGCAACTGCAGGATGTAACCTGGCATGTTTAAATTGTCAAAATTGGGAGATATCACAGACAAGTCCAAAAAAGACCAGAAATTATGACCTGCCTCCAGAAAAAGTAGTTGAAGAGGCCATTCAAAATAAATGCAAATCAATAGCTTATACATATTCTGATCCGGTAGCTTATTATGAATATGCACTTGATACAGCAAAAATTGCAAAGCAGGAAGGAATAAAAAATGTTGTGGTTTCAGCAGGTTACATACATGAAAAACCATTGAGGGAATGGTGCAAATACATTGATGCTGCCAATATAGATTTAAAATCATTCAGCAATGAAATATATGAAATGTTGAACGCAGGAACCCTGGAGCCGGTTTTAAATACCCTCAAAATATTAAAGGAAGAGAATGTGTGGTTGGAAATCACAAACCTAATCGTACCTGATTGGACTGATGATATGGAATTGATTAAAAAAATGTGTGATTGGCTGGCAAATAACGGCTTTGAAAATACACCCTTGCATTTCAGTAGGTTTCATCCGCAATACAAGCTTACAAATCTTCCTGCAACACCTTCTTCAGTATTAAATAAAGCCAGGGATATTGCCCATAATGCCGGGTTAAATTATGTTTATATAGGTAATGTTCCCGGAATAGATGCAACCAATACCTATTGCCCCGATTGTAAAAAATTAATAATTGAACGTAAAGGCTACCACATTACTACCAAAAAAGTAAACAGTAGTGGAAATTGCGAATTTTGCAAAGCCCCCATCAGTGGTGTTTGGAACTAACCATTGTCTTTTTTCTAATTTGTATTTTTACTTGATTTTTTCCTATTTTGATATTTTGATTATCCAATATCATTTCTGAAGTGTAAAGGGCTCATTTATCTTTTAAAATATGCCGAGATAAGTTTTTGATGATATTACAAACCATTTTCAAGGATTTTCGTATTAATATTTATATAAACAAAGTATAAACAAAAAAAACTTGTAAAACAGGGTTACCTTTTTACATGTTTTGGAATTAACCTTTGAATAGTGCAGGTAATACAGGCAGATGAAATATTAGAAGGCCTAAGAAGCAGAGACACTAACGTTCTGGATTATATTTATAAAAACTTTTTTCATCAGATAAAAGTATTTGTAAATCAAAATAATGGGTCGGATGAAGATGCGCAAGACATTTATCAAGATGCTGTTCTTGTGATCTATCAAAAAACGAAGAAGGAAAACCTGACAATAAATTGTTCTTTCAGTACTTATTTATACTCGGTCTGTAGATTGCTTTGGCTAAAACAGCTTGAACAAAGGAAACAGAGGAAAATGTTTGTTGAAGAGTCAGTCAAGTTTGTTGAATTGGAGGACGATATTGCAAACTTATATGATTCAAATGAAAAATATAAGCTATATCAAGACCACTTTAAAAAACTAAGCTACAATTGTCAGAAGATCCTGGAGCTTTTTTTAGCCAGGATACAATTAAAGGAGATAGCAAGAATTTTAGGTTTCAAAAGTGACCAATACGTAAAAAAGAGAAAGCACCAATGTAAAGAAAAGCTGATTGCCAGTATTAAAAGCGATCCCAGATTTAATGAAATAATGAATTTATAAACCGAAGTAATTATGAATAATTCGAACCAACAAATTGAAGATTTTCTTGATGGAAACATAATTGACAAAGAACTTATCCTGTTTCTCAAAGAAAAAGAAGTTGACATGGAGTTTGCAAGAGAAATTGATTTCAGGCTTGAAGTCAATGAAGCCATTAGGGATAAAGACTTACTTGAATTAAGGGATAAACTGGAACAGCAGAAAGGTCAAAATTCAGTAGGATACCCTTTTACAAATTTCCGGAAAGATCTGCTAAAAACATGGCATCTGGCAGCTGCTTCATTTGCGTTGATCCTTGTTGTTGGCGGATTGTGGTATATTCTGTCAAACAAACCCTATTCAACTGAAAAATTAGTAACCAAATATTATAAGCCCGCTCATCCAATATTACAAATCAGGTCTGCTGATGCAAGTGGTGATAATGCCCTGAACGAAGCCTTTAAATTTTATAAGTTAAATGATTATAGCAATGCATTAAATTATTTTGTAAAACTAGAAAACCAGATTACGGCAAGGTTTTATTCTGGTATTTGCTATATTGAGCTAGAAGAATTCGAAAAGGCTATTGAATCGTTTAACTTTGTAGTTTATGATAAAGACAACCTTTTTGTTGAGCAAGCAGATTGGTACCTGGGATTGATTTACTTAATGAATAATCAAAAGGCTCAAGCGGTAGATCAGTTTAATAAGATATCTGCAAGTGAAAGTTTTTATGCCGACCAGGCAAATGACATTTTGAAATATCTGAACTAATCTAATACTTTTTTCTCCGTTTATACATCAGGAAATAAAGTATTCCTATCAAGGAAAGCAAAATAGCAGCATAAATAAAATACATATATTTCGAATAGGTAATAACAGGATTGTTGTTACCTATTTGTACATATGCTGCCCAGAAATAAGGATGTGATTGAACCGGATCAGATGATTCCAGGTAGGACAATTTAGAATTTCGCAATGCATCGTCTTTTTTCATACCCTTTTTTAGATTCCTATAGAACCCAGTCATTATTTCAACACTTGAAATATCTTCAATTTCCCATAATGTCATAACAATACCAGGCACACCAGCATATAGGAAACCACGCGCAAGACTCATTATACCTTCACCCTTGCTAAGTTTACCTACACCTGTTTTACAAGCGCTAAGCACGGCTAATTCTGCATTTAGGTCAAGGTTATAGATCTCATAAGTATTTAAAAAACCGTCTTCAATAGAGTCATTATTTAAAGTAAAAACCAACTTTGAAGCTAAAGGGTTTTCGTCATTGACCAAAGTATGCATAGCAAAATGCAGGATATTGTATTTATGTGCATGGGCTTTAAAATTTGCTTCAGTAGCTTCCTCTTCAATAAATAATCTCCCCTTGAATATAGAATTTACTCTTTCAACTTCGTCAATTATATAATCCAATGGATTAAGATTTTCTTTCAAATCCCTGATGCTGGCAACTACATTCGAGTTATTATTTTCATTGAATTGATATGATGGTGCCATGGCCAGCAATTTGTTATTGCCCTTTTTGCTGATTTGACGCTGAAATAATATTGTACCAGAATAGCCATATGAAATTGAATGTGAATTTATCAGGTAATCAAGATTTTTATAATCAACTTTTTGCAAATCAGGTTGCTTTTTAATTAAGATTTCAAAGTTCAAATAACCAAGGATATCATCTGGAATAATGATAATAGTTGATTGATTTTCAGATAATCCCAATGGTTCTATCAAAACATTATACATATAATGACTTTGTTGAGAAAATGAAATATACTGTTCTTTACTACCGAAATCTTCAGACAATTTGTTAATTGAACCAACTAAATTCTCAATTCTATAAGAAAAGTCACTTTCAATTAATTTTTTATTTAGCAGGATAGTATCTCTTGTAATAAGAAACGAAATCAAAATCGAATCAGCTATTTTATACTCAATAAAAGCTTCATTTTCATTTAATATATCCTGTACATTTTCTAAATTCAAAACTTGAAAATTATATTTAAGGTTATAATATTCAGGATATTCGTTTTCAATTGAAGCAACCAAACTATCATGGCTTTTGGTCTTTTCAAATATTTGATTTTTCCAGGCCGTAACTTTTGAACTATCCGGATTTACTTTTTGACTTTCATCGTAAACGAGTTTTTTATACAATGAAATATCCTTGTTTAAAAATTTCTCCTTTTCCCTGATCTCAAGGGGAATATCACCTATTTCCATTGCCTCAAACTCCCTGAGTGACGACAATAAAACAGCAGCTTTTCCTTTTTCTGAAAATTCAAATGCAAGGTTGAGGTAATCTTTATCTTTGGTTATTTCAAATAATTCTGCAGCAACAATTACTGACAAATCAAATATTTCATTTACTTTAGTTGTAACAACCAGTTTTGTATTTTCCTCACCATACGATGATTTAATTATATCGAAAAGCTGAACAGCTAACTGACAGGTTTCCAAACTTGCAACTAAATCTTTTGTGAGTTCAGTTTTATTCTTATAATATTCATAGAACGTAAATGCCTTACTTTGAAGTGTGTAAAAAATGTTTAAGTCAGGTTCAATAAATTGTAGATCCGGATTTTTATAAATGTCATTATCATTATAATCTTCAATAAATGATACTATGGCCTGCTGATAAAAATTTAGAGCCTTCCTATAATCATTGATATTTTGATAGTGCTGTCCTAAATAAGTCAAAACATTTGAAACATCCCGGTTTTTGTTTCCGAAGTTCGTTAAATATATTTCATAGGCTCTTTTTAGATAATACTCTGCTGAACTAT
>JAIOTR010000102.1 GCA_021106665.1 Bacteroidales bacterium | reverse complement strand
CATTATCCTCAACGATTAAAAGTATGGGTTTGGAGTCATCTGCCCCTGATGTTTCTATTGTGCTTTTTTCTGTATGAGTTACCAATTCAGGATGTTGATCAGGAAAATCTTCCTTTTGGTCTTCTGATTTACCCTCGGCAACTATCTCATCCGGTTTAAGGTGATCCTTCCCATCTGGCAAAAAAACTGTAAATGTTGATCCACTGCCTGATTGACTTTCAACCTTTATTTCGCCATGATGCAACTTTACCAGTTCTTTGGTGAGGGCAAGTCCAATGCCCGTCCCTTCCTGGTCGCGGGTGTAGAAATCATCTGCCTGATAGAAGCGGTCGAAGATGTGATCAAGTTTTTCGGGTGGGATACCGCGGCCGGTGTCGGAGATTTTTATTTCCACCCACTGGCTTTCTGAGTTGGTAGTAGGCAGTTGGCAATTGGCAACGGCTTCATTTTTGCCTACTGCATACTGCTTATTGTTTTCTGCCAACTGCCTACTGCTTTTTGCAAACTGCCTACTGCCAACTGCCACTTCAATAAATCCTCCTTCCCCCGTAAACTTAAATGCATTCGATAACAGATTAAAAAGAATTTTCTCGATTTTATCTTTATCGATATACATCGTCATTTCCTTTTCATCCGAATTGAAAACCAAATCAATTTTCTTTTGCTTTGCCAATGATTCAAACGACTGAACATAACCGTTTACCAAATTGATAATGTTTTCTTCACGGACTTGTAATTTCATTTTCCCTGACTCAATTTGAGATAGATTCAGGAGCTGATTGATAAGTCGTTGTAACCTGTTTGCATTACGCTGCATCATATCAAGATCTTTCTTCGGTTCCTTATCTCTTATGAATGACCTTAATTTATCGATTGGTCCTAAAATCAGAGTTAAGGGTGTGCGAAATTCATGAGAAATATTTTCAAAAAAGCGGGATTTCAGTTTATCCAGTTCTTCCAGCTTCTCTGTTTGAACTTGTTCCAATTCCAGATTATGAAGTAACCTCTGGCGCCGAAGATAAAATCGAAGTACAAACACAATTAAAAAAATACTGAACAAAACATACAATAAATAGGCCCACCATGTTTTCCAGGGTGGAGGAAGAATGGTGATAGAAATTGATGTTCCTGCTTCATTCCAGTAACCATCGCTATTTGATCCTTTTACCCTGAAAGTGTAATCCCCCGGTGGTACTTCAGTGTAATTGGCAAACCTGCGGTTTCCTGAATAGATCCAATCTTCATCCAGACCTTCAAGCATATAAGCGTATTGATTCTGATTAGGCTTGGTGTAATCCAGCGCAGCAATCTCAAAGGATAAATAATTTTCGTTATACCTGAGTGTAAGGTGTTGCTTTAATGTAATGACAGTGTCAAGTTCTACAGTTTTATTTCGAACTGTAAATGATGTTATCTCTATCGGGGGAATAGTGCTGTTTTTTGTGATATCATCTGGATGAAAACTAAAATAACCATTGCCCGAACCTGATCTGCTTCCAACATATATAATACCTGATTGATCTTTGTATATATCCGACCTTTGAACTTTATTAAAAGGTAAATATTCTTTTATCTGGTTCTTTGTATTTTCTGACTTATCCACTATAGTAGGATTGAATCCAATCAAGCCATTTTCCGTGGTCATCCAAAGATAACCAGTCCTATCCCTTTCGATATCATAAATAAAACTAGCACCCGGTTCTACATCCATAAGGAAGCGTTCAAAACAATCTTTTTCCGGCACATACCTGTTTAATCCATGGTTGGTTCCAATCCAAACATCTCCCAAATCATCAACATAAACTGTCCAGATATGTCTATTGCTCAAGCTGGTCGGATCATCGGGATCGTGTGTATATTCAAAAAATTTGCCGGTACCCCTGTAGGATTCTGGCTGTCGAACTACCGCACCTGCAATTGATGATAACCATAAATTGCCTGATTGATCCTCCTGAATGCGAGTGTGTGTAGTACTTCTTGTTCTCCTGTTACTGGTATCCAGAAAAAATGTAGTTGTTTGAGACGAACCTGACCGTTTAAAAATTCCATCGCTTGCAACCCACAATGTGCCTTGTGCATCCTCACAAATACCATTAAGGTTATTAGGTCTGACATCCTTACCATCTTTAAGTAATTTGCACCGTGAAAATTCATTCATCTCCCTGTCAAGCATATAAACACCATCACCGAAACACGTAATCCAAATGTTGTTTTTACTGTCCTCCAAAATTGTATTGACTACTCCATTAACAGAATTTTCATCGTTATTTATGGGGTTATACCAATGAACAAGCCTCATGTTTTTATCATAATGGACCAGGCCATTTTCCCCTCCAATCCAGAAATGACCCTGGCTGTCTTTTAAAAATGAGATGGCATCAAGTTTAAATTTTTCTGCAAACTCAGGATGGGATCGAATCTGGTTTGACCTGGAATCTAAAACGGAAATCCCACTGGTCGTGGCTATCCATATCAGTCCTGTTGGATCCAGGAAAAAGGCTCTTGGACTGCGGCCAACATAACTCACCCAGTCAGCAGGATCATTATTTATTGTGGTTAGTTTTCCGTCAGGCAGATCATATTTGTACAAACCATCTCTTGCAATCCAAAGTGTTTGATTGTCATCATGTTCTTCCAGCATGATATTCATATAGGTTGGATTCGGATTCCCGGTACCTTCAACAGAAAATCCTGTAAAAGGAGATAACTTTTTTGTGGATTTATTATACTTATAGATTTGGTCGGCACAATACCAGATGTTTCCTTTATTATCTTCGGTTATGGTCGTAAACCTGTTTGCTATTCTTTCTCCCAGTGGCATCACCAGCCTAATAGTTAAGAACTCCTCTGAATTCCTGTTGAACTGATAGAGCCCTCTACTGGTTCCAACCCACAGAATTCCAAAGCTGTCTTCATAAATACCCCTGATTCGATTGCCTAATGAAAAATCAGGATTAGGTAAAAAAAGATCGAAATCATCAGTTTCTTCATTGTACCTGTTTAGCCCATTAGCATCTGAGCCTATCCATACAACACCCTGCCTGTCAAGGTAAGTACATCTAAGCCAATTACTGCTAATACTGTGAGGGTCATCCGGATCACGAAAATAACGGGTGAATGTTTCGGTAATGGGATTAAATTTATTCAAGCCATTTATAGATCCAAACCAGATAAAACCATTGGTATCTTCAGTCATCGTCGATTTTACATACATACTGGAAGGTGAAGTTGTGTCCACCTGATCATATTGAAAAACTTTTACATTGTAGCCATCATATCTGCACAAACCTGCCCTGGTTGTAAACCACATAAATCCCTGCGAATCCTGCATCACACTCCAAGTGTAATTTGAAGGAAGGCCATCTTCTGTGGTTAAATGCCTGAATTTATATTGTTCGGTTTGGGGGTAAATCAATACAAATGGAAAGATTCCCACCAGAAACAGCAACCCAAATATTTTATAAAAGCTTTTCATATAAATAATAAAAATCAATGCATATCTAGTTAGCTTGGGAAAATGCCAAAGTTTTCAATTCCTGTTCAGCTTTCGAAATCCCAAATTTATTGGCCACATTCCTCCAGTTTTGCACACTGCTTTTTACTTCCTGAACTATCTGATTTGCTCCTGCCATTGTTAGCCTGAAATACTCATAAACTTCCATTGCCAATTCTAAATCCAAAGCATTATCATTTTCTGAGATGTTCAGTTTTAATCCTGTTCCTGTTTCCACCGGATTAATGTCATATGCAGGTGAAAGAACCCATCCCTTATCGGTTAGAATAAAACCGTGGTTTCTTAAGTGATCATCGGTATTGGAAACACAAATACTGAAAACGATCCTGCGCCATAGCTCTTCAAGATCGGCATTAACTTTTGCCCCGTTGGCCACAATAAATTCTACCAGATCAAGATAACCTGCCCCATCTTCATGATCTTGGCCATCTGCAAAACCAAGCATTGTCATAGCAGATGCAAAATGGATTCTTTCACCACTATCAGTACGGTCGAAGCGTTTAGTTAGAAATGTATGATGGGAGGTTGAAAACTGTTTCGCCATTGAATTAATCATATTTATTCCTGCTGACTTTGCCAATTCGTAAGTTACCATTTCCCAGCCTCCAATGTCCACACTATCATTTCGACTTGGAAATTTTGCTATCCACAGGCAATTATCCGAATCAACAACGCTTGCTTTTGGCCTGGCGCCTCCGAGAGAGGAACCCGGTGCGACAAGCATATTTAACCATTTTAAATATTCAGGGTCTTCAATAGCATCATCCTCTTCCAGGCGTAAACTGATACTTTCCAATTCCCTGATTGATGTCCAGGGAGGGCTAGCCAAAGCCTTATTATCATTAAGGAAAGTCCCGTTCAAATCTTCCTTAAACCGCAATGCCCCCATACGGTGTCCATCATAAACACCCAGAAGGTAATCTGTTTCAAACAGATTTTGTTCCGGCCTGTTATTTTTTCTTGCCAGGGCAGCTTCACGTCTGCGCATTAAAATACGGCCCCACCTGTCAGGTGAAGAATCCAGGAACAATCCAAAATTATGCTTTTGTTCAGCATTTTGATAATGTAAACCAGGGTATAATTGCAGATCAGGATCCAATAATTGCGCATGATGTGACAGTAGCCATAATTTGTTATATTCAAAGGAAAAAATCTCCTTCCCTCTCAACAATTCTGAATGTAGCATTCCCATCAGTGTGGGTTCTTTCATTCCCATCCAGTGAGCAAATACAAAAACTGTACGATTTGATTTTTTTTTACTCATGACCCGCTATTTTTTTTGGAGCCCTTGCCTTTGAAATCATCCTGGCATCCTGCAACTTTCTTCCCAGTTCATCATCCCTGGCCAATAGAAAGAAATCCTTTTCAAGACCCAATACCACCAGCACCTGCAAGTATGAGCCAATGCTGACACCTGGCGATCCCTTCTCGATGGATAGTAATGTGGGCCGACTGATATTGGCCCTCTCAGCGACTTGTTCACTGCTTAACTTTCTCCTAAGTCGGGCCATTTTGATGTTCTCACCTACTGTAGTGAGAATTTTTTTTGCCCCGGGTAATAATAAAACTTTCTTACCAGCCATAACACAAAATATTTTTTACAAATATAATATTTTTTGTCAATAATATTTAACTTTAACAAATATATGACAAGTTTATCCTTCAGGCCGGTTTTTTTGAAATCAGATGTTTGATGTAGGATGTTTGACATGAGGGAACCAAAATTAGGATTAACTACTTCTTCCTCTCAATCGTAAAATCCACCAATTGTTTCATGGCAATTTTGGAGGGTGAACCAGGAAATTCTGAAAGGATTTGAAGCGCTTCGGAATGATAGGATTTCATTTTCTCACGGGCATATTCAATTCCGCCGCTTTCATTCACCTGATTAATTACTTTGGCTACCTTTTCAGGATTGTTATTATGGTTTTTAACGATATTGATGATTTTTCTTTTGTCGGTCCAATTGGAATTGTTCAATAAGTAAATCAAAGGCAATGTCATTTTTTGTTCCTTGATATCTATTCCATTGGGCTTGCCGGTTTTGTTGGAATTGTCATAATCAAACAAATCATCTTTGATTTGAAAAGCAATACCGACTTTTTCACCAAATAGCCTCATTTTTTCTGTTAACTCTTTATCAGAACCAACAGAGGCAGCGCCTGCAGCACAGCAAGAAGCTATAAGTGAGGCTGTTTTTTTTCTGATTATTTCGAAATAGATGTCTTCGCTGATGTCCAGTTTCCGGGCTTTTTCAATTTGCAGCAATTCGCCTTCGCTCATTTCACGTGTAGCTTCCGAAACTATTTTAAGCAATTCAAATTCATTCTTGTCAAGCGCTAGCAGCAAACCTTTTGATAAAAGATAATCCCCGACAAGCACTGCAACCTTATTTTTCCAGAGGGCATTGATGGAAAAAAATCCCCGGCGTTCGTTGGAATCATCCACCACATCATCATGGACAAGTGTGGCTGTATGCAATAATTCAATGAGTGATGCGGCAACATAAGTCGATTCTTTAATGTCACCATTGATATCAGCGCTCAGAAATACAAACATGGGCCTCATTTGTTTGCCTTTCCTTTTTATAATATACCGGGTAATGATATCAAGCAACGGCACATTGCTCTTCATCGACTGCCTGAATTTCTTTTCGAAATTCTCAAGGTGAGATTGTATCGGTTGTTTTATTTCTGATAAAGTAACCATAGAATACGAAGCGTTCAAAATTAAAGGAAATTGTTTGATAATTATTGTATTAAGGGTAAATTATTTTAAATAAAACTCATGAAATTGTTTTTGAATCGAATAAATATAACTTTGCAAACAGTATTTGAAGAAAACATAAATGGGAACATTTCTTTTTGATGATGTGATATTCGGACCTGTTAATAGCAGGCGTTTTGGTGTTTCTTTAGGTATTAACCTGCTTCCTGAAGGATATAAATGCTGTACTTTTAATTGTATATACTGCGAATGTGGTTGGACCTTTAAAAGCAATGCTGAAAACGTAAAACTTCCGAAAAGATCATTGGTCTCAGAAAACCTGGGAATTCGTTTACAGGAAATGAAAAAGCAGGGAATAGTACCTGATAATATCACTTATGCAGGAAATGGTGAACCAACCATACATCCTGAATTTGCTGGAATAATTGATGATACTATTAAACTCAGAAATCAATATTTCCCAAAAGCTGAAATTACGGTTTTGACTAACTCTTCAATGCTTCATAAGAAATCCGTTTTTGATGCATTAAACAAAGTAGATAATAACGTATTAAAATTAGATACAGTCATTGAAGATACTTTTATGAAGCTAAACCAGCCTGTTCCTAATATTTCGCTTGAAAATATAATTGCTGATTTAAAAAGATTTACCGGTAATCATATTATTCAAACTTTATTTATCAGGGGTAATTATAATGGCAACCGGATTGATAATGCTACACAACCGGAACTGGATGCCTGGCTGAACGTCATTAAAGACATTCAGCCGAAGTATGTTATGATTTATCCGATTGCCAGGGATACTCCCGCTAAAGACCTTGAAAAAATTTCAAAAAGTGAACTGCGAAAAATTGAGGGATTGGTTAATGCTGTTGGTATAAAAACAAAAGTATATTATTGACGTTGTTTTATAAGTTTTCTGTAATATTTTGCATAATTTTAACCATCATTATTTTTTGCAATGACTTTGAATAAAGGACAGTTACAAGAATACCCTGCAAAAATACTCCTCGCATTTGGTGAAGCCATTGATGGAAACGATAAAATATTCTCCTGGCTTCTAAAGAATGGTTATCCTGAGTTAGCAGCGCTATCAAAAGCAATACGGGGCAGCGATGAAGCTTTTCAATGGCTGATGAAAAACAATTTCCCACAATACGCAGCTTTTGATATGGCCATTGTGAATGATAAAAAGGCATATGAATGGTTGGATAAATATAAATTTCATATTCTTATAGTTTTGGCAGATGCCAGCAAGGGGCAGGCCAAGGCTATCCGTTGGCTGGCTATGCATGATTTACAGATTTTTATTCTTATAGCGAGAAAAATAAAAAAGTTTACCGATAACCAGACTTTTGATTACCATAAAATGCATTTTTGATTTATTGAACCAAGAACAAGGACTTTTAAAATTGTAAACCCCAAACCAAACTTATTAATCTAATTACTTATTTCTAATGTCTAAATATAGCTATCTTTGCGGCGAAATTAAGATAGCATTTTCAGGTGAAAAACATTCGAAACTTTTGCATCATTGCCCATATTGATCATGGGAAAAGTACATTGGCGGACAGGTTATTAGAGTTTACCGGAACGGTTACAGACCGTGACCTTCAGGAGCAGGTACTGGATGATATGGAGCTGGAAAGGGAACGTGGTATTACTATTAAAAGTCATGCCATCCAAATGGAATACGAGCAAGATGGTGAAAACTATTTTCTGAACCTGATTGATACTCCCGGCCATGTTGATTTTTCGTATGAAGTCTCCCGCTCGATTGCAGCCTGTGAGGGCGCTTTACTTATTGTTGATGCTGCACAAGGCATACAGGCGCAGACAATATCCAATCTTTATCTTGCAATTGAAAACGACCTTGAAATAATACCTGTTTTAAATAAAATGGATCT
>JAIOTR010000462.1 GCA_021106665.1 Bacteroidales bacterium | reverse complement strand
TTCAGGTCGATCGGTGATTTACTTTGTATGGTGAGGAATAGATTCTGGTTGACAGATTTGCTAAAAACGAGGAACCTCAGCCATATAATACCAATCATTATTATAAACGCTATTATTGTAATATCCCTTTGTCCTGCCCCTAATCCCAGGCCAATTGAGATCGTAAGAAACAGGTAAGCCAACTCTTCCGGTTCTTTAATAGCCGATCTGAACCTTACTATGGACAGCGCCCCAACCAAACCAAGTGAAAGTGCAAGATGCGATTTCACAATGGAAATGATCAACATGGTAGTAAAGGCAATGAGTATGAAGTTTGCAGCAAACATTTTTTTATTTGAAATACTCTTCGCACATTTTGAATATGTCCATTCGAGGATGTATGATAAAATTATGATGATAGCGGCGTTTATAACGAATTCCGCCACATTGATATAGTTCTCGGTAATATTGAATTTTTCAAACAATTCATATTTGTTCATGATGCAATAATTTAAATTTTAAGGCTACAAAAATAGAGTTTTGAAATTAACCGGTTGAGAGACCAAATATGTAATTACTTCAGAAGGAATCAATATTGGCATCCATCCATTCAATTCTGGCGCTTATCCATTTTTTCAACTGTTTGATCTCTTCTTCATATGTTTCAGGGACAGGTGATGGATTTGGCCAGAGTCTTTCACCCAGAATATTCCATTTTACAAAATTTCTTATTCTCGCTTCATTCAGATATTTTACTTTAGAATCAATTAAGGAATCTATTACCTGAGAGGTGAAAATATCGGTTCTAAAATATTTCCATCGCATTTTAACGTAATTGGTAATAACTGTGTCTTTCACAAATGAATCTATCCATGTCCGGTCCAGATCATTTTGAAGCCATCCCTCCGGATATCGGGCATTTGAATAATCAACATTACCAAAGGCAATATTATAATCCCAAACAGGTCCTAATTTCATTGTGCTATCGGCATCCTTATAAACAAATAGGCTTGAAAAAAATACATCATCGTTTTTTACAAACTCATTAAAAAGAATATAATCGGCAACTGAAAAGGGATCAATAAAATCAAAATAAGATTGTTCATTCAAAGTATTTTGAGCATATAACAAAGATTCAAACTGGTTCACAAAATTCTCAACATGCCATAGATATTCTGTATTGAGCTTCTTTTTTCCGGGGTAGATAATAGAAAACCAGCTTTCAGATGATTCGGTTTTAAAATTTTCCGTAGACATCCATTTTCTTTTAGCCGGAAACAACTCAATTAAAAAAGTAAGATTTCCCCTATTAATATTATGAGTTGGAGCAGATTGGAAATACAACCTGCTTCTGCTTCGTTTTACTTTTTCAAGAAGCAAATATATACCCTGGTATTGATTTGTTTTTTCCTTGTCAATATATTCTTTGGTATAAAGTTCGACAAAACGCCCCTTTGGTGAATAATTTCCCATCTGTTCCCACAAGGAATAAGCAAGGTAATTTCTTAATAAGGTTTTATCAGAATAAGGACCATATAAAACCCAATCCGATTCAGAAGGCATTCCCAATAAAGAAACCTTTTGTTCATAATTTACTACGCTTTGAACTTCAAAACCATATTGTTTCTTAGGAATAGTTCCAGAATAAAGCCCGCGATACTCAATTCCAATATTAAACTCTTCAATGGTTCTTCTGAATTCTTCACTGCCCGGAGTAATAACTGTCAGCATCGCTCTTGATTTAGGCTCATACATGATTTCTTTTCCATGAGTATCAATGATCAAGGACGGAAGGTTAGAATCATGTATGCCTGTGTAATCATCTCCTTGTTGAAATGAGCAACCGGAAAAAAGGACAACCAAAATAAAAATACTGAGATAATTTTTCATTGAAATAAACATGATGACTAATATCGGTTCAAAACTATTATTAATAACCGCGTTATAATGTTAAAATTTTGTTAACAAAGGATAAAACTAATGAATTTCTTGCTAATATTGACCCTTTTATTTTGTTATCAATTTGAATTTAAAAATAAACTAAGCATGATTAATAAATACACTCAATCAATTTTATACGTTTCACTATTTCTGATTTTAATAACTGCCTGTCAGCAACCACAAATCGGGAAGCAAACAACAAGTGAAGATGGAAAAGTTACTCAATATTCAGGAGAAAATATTATCTCTGAAAATTTAGTTATTCCAGAGGGTTCGGTTCTTGAAATATTACCTGGAAGTAAAATTAAGCTCAATGATAAAGTCACAATTGTAATCGAGGGAAAAATACTGGCCAAAGGAACTGCTGAAGAACCAATCATATTTGAAGGAAATGGTGAGGATGTTTACTGGCGCGGATTAAAGATTAACGGGATGGTTGATATTCCTGATATTGATAAATACTGGAATTGGTTGGAATACGGGGATAAGGAAGTAGAAGATCAATTTTTTGATCACATCGCCCAGGGAAATGTTTTTGAACATTGTATTTTCAGGAACATCGCACCTGATTCAAGGGAATTCGAAAGGAGGAATAAATGGATGGGAACGATAGAGGCCTATAACACAGCGCTCAAGGTCAGCAACTGTACTTTTGAAGATATTATGTTTTTCGGAGCAGTATTATCACAAAGGTCATACGTTATTGTAGATCATTGCCTTTTTGATGACGTTACCATGCACAAAGCCATTAACAGCACCGACAGGGCTGTAGGACTCTTTTACAAAAACAGGATCATGGGTCACAGGGTTTGTAATGCCAGGTGCGCAGATGGAATATGGACGAAAAAATTTGTAGGATTAATAGCAGAAAACTACATTCAGGAAGTTGCTGATGATGGTATTGATACGGATAACTCCAGGGCTGTGATTTACAGGAATGAGGTAAAAGGGGTCTACGATGATGGTATTGATATTGACAATGGAGGATTGTGTTTTATAATTGAGAATACGATTTCGGGAGTGAATGAAAACGGCATACTTGTTTCGGATGGTTCTGAGGTGATATCAATAGCTAATAAAATCGACAGTTGTGCTTTCGGGCTTACTTTACGCGACGGATCTGAAGTGGTATCGGACAAAATGGACATTCAATACAATAACCATGGAGTTATTCTATACCGGAATATTCCTATAGCTATTACAATTGATGATTTTCA
>JAIOTR010000086.1 GCA_021106665.1 Bacteroidales bacterium | reverse complement strand
TTATTAATTACTTAATCAAATTATTTATTCACTAACATTTAAACCATGGAAGATTCACCAACAACAACCAACCAACAACCAAATGTTACGCAAATTGCATTACCAAACGCATCAGCAGTTTTAGTACTGGGAATAGTATCAATAGTGTTATGCTGGTGTCACGGAATTATCGGATTGGTAATTGCCATCATTGCTTTGGTATTGGCAAGTAAAGATTTAACCTTATATAATGCCAATCCGCAAAATTACACTGAGGCATCATACAAAAACCTGAGAACCGGAAGGACAGTGGCCATCATCGGATTGGTACTGGCCGGAATATTCTTATTCTTTATGATCATCGGATTACTATTCCTGGGATTAAACTTTGCTATGTTCCCCTGGGAAATGATAGAAGAATACAATTAGATTTCTAATAAATGTAAATTATAATAATAAGAATTAAGTCCATTAGAAAGAATAAGCAAAGGAATATTGGGAAACTGGAATAATGGGAAAATTGAATTAAAAAAAATTGGAGATATCTAAAATCCAGAATTCCAATCTTCAAATATTCCAAATAATTTTATACTAAAATACAGTAAAGATTACGATAATAATAAAATAATTTAGAATCTAAATAACCTTAAATTTAAACTTATGGAAAACACAATTTACGAACAAGACACAGCCAAAGTAGAATATGCAGGATTTTGGTGGCGGTTTCTGGCCAACATTATTGACAGCATCATTATTTCATTTGTAAGCTGGATATTTGTTATCCCAATTTTAGGCATTTTCGGAGTCTCGCTGTATTCATTAAAAGAGGCCGGTTTTGATCCGGAACAAGCTGAACTTTTGATCTTCCCGATGATTGGATTAATTACAACAGTTAGCCTGATGAGTACAGTAATGCAATGGTTATATTTTGCATTGATGGAATCATCTAAATACCAGGGGACCGTAGGAAAAATGGTTCTGAAAATTAAAGTTACAGATGAGGCAGGTAATAGGATTTCATTTGCGCGTGCTACCGGCCGCTACTTTGGAAAAATTATTTCAGGAATGATTTTAATGATCGGATATATCATGGCAGGATTTACCGAAAAGAAACAGGCCTTACATGATATGATGGCCAGTTGCTATGTGATCAAGGAATAATTGTAAATTAGCTTTAATATTCCAAAATTTATTTCAAAATTTATGAAAATACTTCCGATTGAAAAAATAAGGGAAGCGGATGCTTATACCATAAAACATGAGCCCATTGCAGACATTGATTTAATGGAGCGGGCATCCACAGAATTACTCGAATGGATTGAAGCGAAAATTGATCCTGCTAAAACTATCAAGATCCTTTGCGGATTGGGTAACAATGGAGGTGATGGCTTCGCTGTTGCCAGAATGTTGGCCGGTGAAGGTTTTAAAGTGGAAGTTATCGTTGTACGGTATTCTGATAAGATGTCGCCAAGTTGCAAAACAAATTATGACCGGGTTAAAAAAATAAAAATTATTAAATTAACAGAATTAAAAGACGGTGACAGTATTCCGGAGATTGAGGAAGAAGATGTTGTTGTAGATGCTATTTTTGGTTCAGGCCTGGCCCGTCCGGTTGAAGGTTTTATTGCAGAAGTTGTAGACCATATGAACACTGGCAAAGCGATTGTCATTAGCATAGATACTCCTTCCGGTTTCTTTTGCGATACAACAAATACAGAAAACAAAGGTGCAATTATTAAAGCTGATTACACTTTAACAATACAATTCCCGAAATATGGATTTTTGTTTCCAGAAAATGATCAATATGTTGGTAATTGGGAGGTGATGCCCATCGGGCTTCATCCGGAATTTATTAAAAATGTGGAAGTGAAAAATCATTTTATCCTGAGTTTTGATTGCAAAGCATTATTAAAATCACGTACAAAATTTTCGCACAAAGGCACTTATGGACATGGCTTGATTATCGCCGGTGGGTATGGAAAAATGGGAGCAGCAGTACTGGCTGCCAAAGCAGGATTAAAAGCCGGTGCAGGATTAATTACAACACATATCCCCGAGATGGGAAATAACATTCTTCAGTCTGCCGTACCATCAGCAATGGTAAGTATCGATCCTGATAAAAAAATCTTTACCGAGGTTCCCGACCTTTCAAAATACAATGCGATTGCCATTGGCCCCGGTATTGGAACAAAAGGCCAAACACAAAATGCCTTAAAGTTATTGATCCAAAATACAGGACTACCAATCATTTTTGATGCTGATGCACTGAATATCCTTGCAGAAAATAAAACATGGATTTCGTTTATTCATAGAAATAGCATCTTTACTCCTCATCCAAAAGAGTTTGAACGATTAGTCGGCAAATCATCTAACGATTTTGAAAGGAACCAACTACAACGGGAGTTTTCAATAAAGTACAACGCCTATGTCATTCTTAAAGGAGCTCATACTGCCATTAGTTGTCCTGATGGCACCTGCTATTTCAATTCCACCGGAAACCCGGGAATGGCAACCGGAGGCAGTGGCGATGCACTGACAGGAATTTTATTAGGATTGATGGCTCAAGGATACACATCAAAAGAAACCTGCATACTTGGGGTTTATCTGCATGGTCTCGCAGGCGACTTAGCTGCTGAAAAATGGGGATATGAGGCATTGACCACCGGAAATATTATTCATCATATAGGACAAGCCTACAAAAAGATCAGTCCGGTACAGGATAATCCGATGAAGCTATAATAATTTTATGATTAGATTTTGGCTAAGCTACTTTGGCTTCTTCAATGACGTCTTCTTCCACCCTCAGATTATCAATTATAAAGGTCTGCCGTTCAGGTGTATTTTTACCCATGTAAAACGACAAAATCTCTTTAATAGAAGATTCCCTTTTCAAAAGAACCGGATCGAGTCGTATGGAGGAGCCGATAAAGTGCTTGAACTCATCCGGGGAAATTTCACCCAATCCCTTGAAGCGGGTAATTTCCGGTTTACCTTTAAGCTTGTTTAGTCCTTGAGTTTTTTCTTCATCCGAATAACAATAAATCGTTTCCTTCTTATCCCGAACCCTGAATAAGGGTGTCTGCAAAATGTATAAGTGCCCGGTTTTAACGAGATCAGGATAAAACTGCAGGAAAAAGGTTAACAGCAGCAAACGAATGTGCATCCCGTCAACATCGGCATCAGTTGCAATAACAATATTATTATACCTTAAGTTATCCAAACCGTCATCAATATTTAAGGCTGCCTGCAAAAGATTGAATTCCTCATTCTGGTAAACGATCTTCTTGCTCAACCCAAAACAATTCAAGGGTTTGCCTTTCAGGCTAAATACAGCTTGCGTACTGACGTTTCTCGATTTCGTAATGGAACCGCTGGCTGAATCTCCCTCAGTAATGAATATGGTTGTATCCAGTCGCAGGTCATGATTTGTATTATAATGAACTTTACAATCCCTTAGTTTCTTATTATGTAAACTGGCTTTTTTTACACTTTCCCTTGCCAGCTTTTTAATTCCATCCAACTCTTTTCGTTCTCTCTGTGATTGTAAAATTTTCCTGTAGAGATCCTCCGCTGTTTCAGGATTTTTATGAAGATAGTTATCCAGATTTCTTTTAACAATATCATTCACATAATTTCTGATGGTCACTCCCCCCGCTTCAATGTGCTGAGACCCCAATTTTGTTTTGGTTTGTGATTCAAAAACCGGTTCCTGGACTTTTAAACTAATAGCCGCCAGGATAGATTGCCGGATATCACCTGTTTCAAAATCTTTGTTGTAAAATTCCCTGATCGTTTTTACAATAGCTTCCCTGAATGCCGTTTGATGTGTTCCTCCCTGAGTTGTATGCTGACCGTTTACAAATGAATAATACTCCTCGCCATATTGTTTGGTGCTGTGCGTAAATGCAAACTCCAGATCGGCCTCCCTGATGTGAATTATGGGATATAGTGTAGGACCATTGCCATTTATGTTTCTTTCAAGCAAATCACGGAGGCCATTTTTCGCATGGTATCTTTCGCCATTAAACTTTATGGTAAGGCCATTATTAAGGAAAACATAATTCCATAATAATTTTTCAACGTATTCATTGATGTAATGATAATTACCGAAAATTTCACTGTCAGGAATAAACGAAACAATGGTTCCGTTTTTTTCGTCTGTGGTTTCTTCTTTTGAATCTTTGACCAGGTTTCCTTGAGAGTACTCTACCTTTTTGGTTTTCCCATCTCTAATGGATTGAGTAGTAAAAAAGGAGGTCATTGCATTTACAGCTTTTGATCCTACACCATTTAATCCTACTGCTTTTTTAAAAACCTTGGAATCATATTTCGCTCCGGTATTGATTTTCGATACACAATCTATAACCTTACCCAATGGAATTCCTCTCCCATAATCCCGGATGGTAACTTTTTTATCTTCAATTGAAATATCAATTATCCGCCCATTTCCCATCACAAATTCATCAATCGAATTATCCACTATCTCCTTGATCAATACATAAATACCATCATCCTGCGAGGCTCCGTCACCCAATTTCCCGATGTACATGCCGGGACGCATCCGGATGTGCTCTCGCCATTCTAACGAACGTATGTTATCTTCTGTATATTTTTCAGGCATATTTCCCACTTTGCCGCAAAATTATAAAACAAACCATTGCTATTAAAGGGATACAGGAAAAGTTATTAAGAAATAAGATGTTAATATCTTTAAGAATTCAGAATTCCCCCAACTTCGAACTTCAAACTTCAAACATCGAACTTCGAACTTCATACATCAAACGCAATCTACCTCATATCTATTACATCAACGCCGGGAAAATCTTCAGCATTGAAGAAAAAATAAGAATCTTCAATTTCAACGTTGGGAACGAACTTATTAATGATATATGAATAGGTACTGCCACTTTTGTCAAATATCGTGAACTCAAGCAACTGGTCCTTTTTCTTATCAATGATCACACGAATTTTATAATAGGACTTCCCTTCAACCGGAGTAAGATCAATAATATAAGCAGTAGTCCCATATTGAAAACTCTCGCGAATAAATTTGGATTTATAATCCTTGCTATATGAAGTAAGCAAGTTACTGGGAGTAATCGATCCCTCTGAATCTTCAATTGAGTTTACCTGGACCTCTTCGGCATCTTCTATATATGTCCAGATTGTTTCACCATCACAAATAACCTCCTGGCCTGCAATTAAAAGTCTGTATTTATCCCCTTTTACAAATAAGGTTCCCTCTTCAGTTTCATCTATGTCAGCCTCTGCGTTTTTCATTTTATACGCAAACTCAGTTTTGATGGTGTGATAGGATTCAGTGATGGCCGTTAACCTGTCAAGTATCTCATTGGATTTTTTGTCTCCTTTGTCTTCTCCAACCTGTGCAAATCCAGACAGACAGTAAAATGCAATTAATAATATTCCCAGAATTTTCTTCATCATATCTTTATTTTAGTTCCAAATCTTTCAAAAACTGTTCCAAAGCCATTTCATTTGCTACTCTCACTTCCCTGGCTTTACTACCTTCAAAAGGACCTACAATACCGGCAGCTTCCAATTGATCAATAATCCGACCTGCCCGGTTATATCCAAGTTTTAATTTTCGCTGCAACAAAGAAGTTGAGCCCTGCTGTGTTTGAACAATTATACGGGCAGCATCTTCAAATAATTCGTCGCGCTCATTAGGATCGAATTCCCCCACTCCTTCACTTTCCTCATCCTGAAAATCGGGTAGGTGGTAAGCATCAGGAAATGCACGTTGAGATCCAATAAAATCAGTTACTTTATCAATCTCAGGTGTATCAACAAAAGCACATTGCAACCTTAAAATATCGCTCCCTGTAGAAAGTAGCATATCCCCCCTGCCAACTAACTGTTCAGCTCCACTGGAATCAAGAATCGTCCTGGAATCAATCTTGGAAATTACCCTGAAAGCCACACGTGCAGGAAAATTAGCTTTTATAGAACCCGTAATGATATTTACCGAAGGCCGCTGTGTAGCAATAATAAGGTGAATACCAACTGCCCTTGCAAGCTGTGCTAACCTTGTGATCGGTGTTTCTATTTCCTTTCCCGCTGTCATGATCAAATCTGCAAATTCATCTATCACCAGAACAAAGTAAGGTAGGAACCGATGGCCATGTAATGGATTCAACTTCCTGGCTTTGAATTTTACATTGTATTCCTTGATATTTTTTACCTGTGCATCTTTCAATAACTCATACCTGTTATCCATTTCGATACCCAATGAATTAAGGGTTCTCACTACTTTCCGGGTATCTGTAATAATGGCCTCTTCCGAATCGGGAAGTTTAGCCAGGAAATGTCTTTCAATTTTTGAATAAAGTGTCAGTTCCACTTTTTTCGGGTCGACCATTATAAACTTCAATTCAGAAGGATGCTTTTTATAAAGCAGTGATGTAATAATAGCATTAAGGCCAACCGATTTTCCCTGTCCCGTAGCGCCTGCCATTAAAATATGTGGCATTTTAGTGAGGTCTGCCACATAACTTTCGTTCGAAATAGTTTTACCCATTCCAAAAGGTAATTCATGTTTACCACTTTGAAATCTGTCAGATGATATAATGGATTTCATGGAAACGATATCAGGATTCTGATTGGGTACTTCAATACCAATCGTTCCTTTTCCGGGAATGGGTGCAATTATCCTGATTCCCAAAGCAGACAAACTTAACGCAATATCATCTTCCAGGTTTTTGATCTTTGAAATCCTGACACCGGGAGCCGGAACAATTTCATAAAGTGTAACCGTTGGGCCAATAGTTGCTTTTATCTTTTTTATCTGAATAGCATAATTGCCCAATGTCTCTACAATCCTGTTTTTGTTTTGCTCGAGCTCTTCCTTTTGAACCCTGATTTCATCACTGCCATAGTCTTCAAGGAGATTGATGGGTGGAAATTTATAGTGCGGTAAATCCAGCCAGGGATCATAAGGTTCGTCAATTGTAAAATGTTCCGGTCTCTCCTCGCCGTTTTCTTCATTTTCCTCAACTGCCGAATCTCCTGTTGGAGTTTCGATTGTCAGCTCAAGCTCAGAACCATTTGAATTATTGGGTTCAATTATTTCTTTTTCTTCTTCAACTCCTGACTCCACAACGATCATTGACTCAGGATTTTTTATAACATTATCTGAACCATTACTTTCATCCTCGTCATTTACTGAATATTCTACAGTATTGTAAAGATCTTCTTTTGGTTTATTGGAAGACTTTGATCTATCCTTCTCTTTTCTTTTAAAAACTTTTAAGAAATTCAAAAAACCAAATGAGAAATTATAGGCAATGATCAGAAAGCTGAACAAAATAAAAAGGAGCAAAATACCGGTACCTATTTTACCCAATGCTTGTTCAAGCCAATCGGTCGTATAGGCGCCAAACTGACCACCCAATACTGCCAGGGAATTATGATTTCCGAACAAAAACCCAAAAGTGGCTGAAAACCAAATCAGGGCAAGTATGGAAATCTTTGTTGTTTTTCCTAATGGTAATAACGAATGCTTTAAAAACAAGCGCACACCATAAATAAAAAACAGTAATACAAATAAGTACGAGGGTATTCCAAACCATTTTTCGATAAACAACTTGCTTATAGCCCGACCCGAAGCTCCTATCCAGTTATCGGCTTTGTCGCCGGGAG
>JAIOTR010000206.1 GCA_021106665.1 Bacteroidales bacterium | reverse complement strand
TCAGCGTGTACCCAATGCGAAGCTTTTTCAATGGTTTGGAATTGGGCATCCGGGAATATCTTCTTGATCAAATTATAATCTTCGGGTAGTATATAATCAGAAGCGCCTCCTCTGACAAAAAGAGCCGGTTTGTCGAAAGTATAAGGCGAATCAATTCCTTCAAAAACATTTTCAAAATTGTCATAAATTGATTGGATGTTCAATCGCCATCCCAATCTGTTTTTCCCAATCCTGTAAAGATTTTTAAGTACAAACCTGGTGATCCTTGGAGATTTTACCTTTTCCCTTATGATATCTTCTATCTCTTCTCTTGAATCTACAGCATCAAAATCAATAGAAAGCATGGCTGTCATGATATCCATATGCTGCTTCCGGGCCGGATAACTTCTTACGCTCATATCAACGACAATAAGTTTATCAACACGTTGAGGATATTCAAGAGCAAAATTCATAGCAACCTTCCCTCCCATTGAGTGCCCGATCAGTATAGGATTTATTAATTGATGGTCTTCAATAAATTCAAACAGATCGTCAACCAAAACGTAGTAATTAAATGTATCGCTGTGCGGGGACTGACCATGGTTTCTCTGATCAAGAATATATACATCAAATTTTTCAGCAAGTCGCCGGCCTATGGTAACCCAGTTATCAGAAATCCCAAAAATACCGTGAAGGACAATTACAGGCTGCCCTTCTCCATATTGCCTGTAAAACAATTTCATGGATCAGATCTTTCTTTTCTTAATTCCAAACACGATGGTAATTAAAATAAATATAGCACTTATAAATGCGGAAATACGTCCGAAATAATCTCCAAACCTGGCATAAAATGTCAGTTCAGAATTTAAATTCATATCCTGAACAATAACATCCCGTTCCCAGTAATTAGTTGCCTGAAAAATATCTCCTCTCTGATTTACGAAACAAGAAATTCCAGTGTTGGCCGACCGTGCAATACTTCTGCGGGTTTCAATAGCCCTAAGTGAAGCAAAGGTAATATGTTGTTTATGTCCGGGTGTATTTCCCCACCAGCCATCATTGGTAATTATAAACAGGACATTGGCTCCATTTATAACATAATCCCTGCAAAATCCACCAAAAATAGATTCGTAGCAAATAATTGGGCCAACTCGAAGTGAATCATTAACAGTAAAAGGTTGGGGGTCAGGATCAATTCCAAGCGTCCCGGTTGTTCCTCCAAGGTCAATGGTAAGATTCTCTATAAAACCTAAAAAGCCCCATGATGGCATATATTCTACGCCCGGTGTTAATCTGGATTTATGATGAATCTGTAAGTCCCCTGTTGTATCTATATAAAATGCTGTATTATAGGCATCGTAATAAAATTTGTGAATTTTATGATAACGAACAGATGATGGCAGGTTGGTACTATCATTATAACGCCTGTATGAAGATGCTCCGATAATTATTTTTAAATTTGGATATTCCTGTACATAGGCATTCAGCTTTTTCAGACTTGGTGACCATCCAAGGTTTTCTTCCCAGATGTTTTCCTGGATTGCAGATTCAGGAGCAACAATAAACATGGTACTCTTTCCTATAACAGATTCCGCAAGATCAAGGTTTATATCTATTACCTCAGACGGAGGAATCGAATATTGTTCTGAATATGGATCAAGATTAGGTTGGGTCACAATCACATTAACCGGGTTTTCTTTTTCTTTATAAGAAAAATAAATTAAGAAAGAAACAAATAAGGGAATAATGATAAGCCCTAAAGCCAAACCTCCATTCCAATAAATATTTCGTTTATTTTTCATCTCTGACCATAGAGGTTTGAAGGCTTTGAAAATCAAAATATTTATAGCAATAATCCAGAATGTACCACCCAGTGTGCCAGTGTATTCGTACCACTGAACCCATTTGGGATAAACTGAAAATCCGTTACCCAGATTCAACCAGGTCCAGGTAAGCTTCCAGCTAAGATGGATATATTCGAAAGTGATCCATAAAAATGGCAGGATAAAATATCCCTGGTTTGCCTGATAAATATTTCTCCTGGCAAGATGATAAACATGCATAACCATGCCCATAAACATCGCATTGAAACCCCAGGCCAGTGTGGCTACGGGTGTTGAATTCCAGATCCACCATGTTGTTAGGATATTCCAAACAAAAAATGCCGGATAGGTATAGAAAAACACTGCGAATCGGCTAAAGTTGTTTTTGTTTTTCAGGATATAATCTTCGATGATCAGCAATGGAACAAATGCAGTAAACAGAAAAGCAGGGTAACCATTAACCGGCCATCCAACTGTAAATAGCAAACCGGAAAGTCCTGACAATAATAATAGGTGACGCTTTTTCATAATGTAAATTTACGCAGGAGAGGCAAAGGTATTGAAAAGTGGTTTAATGAAACTTAACAAATCAAAAACAAAATACTTTGGAATTAATTGCCATTCTCAACCTGCTATGTTATGCCTGCGCTCCAGCTTTTGTTCAACATAGCAGGTTAGCTAAACATTATACAGAAAATCATTATAAGGGTAGCGGATAGCATGAATTTTCTTTACCTCTTCATAAAGCATTTTTTTAAACTCTTCAATATTTTGCTTTTTTACTGCAGAAATAAAAAGGGTAGGAATATCAGATTTTGCCATCCATGTCTTTTTCAGTTCCTCCAGGCTCAAATTTTCTTTAGTTGCCGGTGTAAGATCGTCCGGTTCTTTTTCAATAAATCTATAAGCATCAATTTTATTGAACAACAAGATGGTGGACTTGTTATTTGCATCTATTTCAGCAAGCGTTTCCTGCACAACGCTTATCTGGTCCTCAAATTCAGGATGGGAAATATCAACAATATGGATCAGAATATCCGACTCTCTTACTTCGTCAAGGGTTGATTTGAACGATTCAACAAGGTCGTGGGGCAATTTCCTGATAAAACCAACCGTATCGGAAATAAGGAACGGAAGATTTTCTATCACGATCTTCCTGACGGTTGTATCCAATGTGGCAAATAATTTATTCTCAGCAAAAACATTTGATTTACTTAACATATTCATGACCGTTGACTTCCCTACATTGGTATATCCAACCAAAGCAACCTGCACCATTTTACCACGATTTCGCCTTTGCGTGCTTTTCTGCTTATCAATTTTTACCAGTTTCTTTTTTAACAAAGCAATTCTATCGCGAATGATCCGTCGGTCAGTTTCAATCTCAGTTTCACCGGGGCCTCTTAATCCAATTCCTCCACGCTGCCTTTCAAGGTGGGTCCACATACGTGTTAAGCGGGGAAGCAAATACTGATACTGGGCCAGTTCAACCTGCGTTTTGGCATGTGCTGTGCGGGCCCTGGTTGCAAAAATATCAAGGATCAGGTTGTTTCGATCCAAAATTCTACACTTCAGTATCTTTTCTAAATTTCTGAATTGTGAAGGACTTAGTTCATCATCAAAAATAGCGAGATCAATATTATTCTCATTAACATAATACTTGATATCTTCAAGCTTTCCCTTACCGACATAAGTCCTTGAATCAGGTAAATTTAACTTTTGTGTGAACCGTTTGTTACTAACTGCACCGGCGGTATCAACCAGGAATGCCAATTCATCCAAGTGTTCACGAATCAAATCTTCAGATTCATTTCTTGAAATAACACCAATTAAAATTGCGCTTTCCTTTTTTATTGTAGTGTCAATTAATTTTGGCAAGTCAGTAAAAAATATTTTGTTCTGTAAATATTAAAAAATTAAAGAGTAATTACAATAACATAATTAATAAGGCCTGAAACCTATTATTTCCCTGATTTCCCTCATTGTTTTGGCTCCACTTTCATGGGCTTTTTCTTTGCCCATGTTCATTACTTTACCAATGTAATCGTCATCGGCTGACAATTCCTTGATCTTTTCCCTAATGGGTTCCGTATAGTTGATAATATCTTCCGCCAGCTTTTTCTTCATGTCACCATAACGAATTTCACAATTGTTATATTTTTCATCAAAATATTCAACTGTATCAGGGCTGGAAACTACACGCATCAAAGAAAATAAGTTTTCAATGGGATCAGGTTTGGGGGAATTTTTTTCAATTGGCCCTGCATCGGTAACAGCACGCATAACTTTTTTTCTAATTCTTTCAGGCTCATCTGCAAGAAAAATCGCACTGTTTTCATCATCAGATTTGCTCATTTTTCCACTGCCATCAAGCCCGGGAATTTTAATTAACTCCTGTCCAAAATTATAGGCAACAGGCTCAGGGAAATAATCAACATTATACAAGCGGTTAAATCTGCGGGCAAAGGTACGGGTCATTTCAAGATGCTGCTCCTGGTCTTTTCCAACCGGAACCTTATGCGATCTGTGAATAAGGATGTCGGCTGCCATAAGAGTTGGATATGTCAGAAGGCCGGCATTAATGTTTTCAGGTTGCTTTCTTGCTTTATCCTTAAAAGTAGTTACCCTCTCCAGTTCTCCTTTGTATGCATTCATGTTTAGAAGCAAATACAATTCAGCTGTTTCCGGCAAATCACTCTGAACATAAATGGTTGCAACTTCAGGATCAATCCCTGCAGCAAGATATTCAACCAGCGCCTGCTTAACATTTCCCTGCAAATCTTTAGGTGTGGGATGGGTAGTTAAAGAGTGATAATCAGCAATAAAAAAATAACAAATATTTTCATGCTGCATTTTTTTAAAATTACATAGTGCCCCAAAATAATTTCCGAGATGCAGGTTCCCCGTTGGCCTTATTCCGCTTAATACAATATCCATTAATCAGTCAAATTTAATTCGATAGGTAATTTCCCGTTTGCAAATATCACAATTAAATTACTAAACAAACCCGGATTAAATTTTAATTTCATCATTGTTTTTGTTGAAAAAATGATATTCCAGAAAGTGATAGGAAGTGTTTTGTTTAATTCTTATCCGTCGGTTAAATTTAAAATACCACTTTAAACGCTGAGAAAACACTCCCTTTGTCAGAAAAGCATATAAAAAAGGATGAAGGATCAATGTTAGAGTTTTTTCGTTTTGTTCCTGAATCAGGTATCTAATATTATTTTCCAATTCATCAATAAATAAAATAGTAGGCTTAATTTCACCCGATCCATCACAAACAGGGCATTTCTCCACTATTTCAACATCCATTTCTGGTCGTACTCTTTGTCGAGTAATTTGTACCAAACCAAACTTACTGGGTGGCAGGATGGTATGCTTTGCCCTGTCTTTCGCCATCTCTTCTTTCAACTTCTGAAAAAGTGTACGACGATTTGCGGCAACCCTCATATCGATAAAATCAATAACGATAATTCCACCCATATCCCTTAATCTGAGTTGTCGGGCCAATTCGATTGCAGCTTCTACATTAACAGCAAGGGCATTTTCTTCCTGGCTATTCTCTTTATTAACCCTGTGGCCACTGTTTATATCTATAACATGAAGGGCTTCGGTATGTTCAATAATGAGATAAATACCACTCCTGATGGTGACAATCTTTCCAAATGAATTTTTAATCTGTTTGTCTATACCAAAATTTTCGAAAATTGGTGTTTTGCTCTTATAGTGTTTTACAATATTCGCTTTTTCAGGAGCAATTGATCGAATGTAGTCCTTGGTTTCTTCATACAATGTATGATCATCACAAACAATACTGTTGAATGATTTACTTAACAAATCACGCAGAATAACGGAAGTTCTGTCTAACTCACTTAGTATTTTATTGGGTGGTTTGGCTTTGACCAGCCGCTTCATTAAATTCTCCCATTTTTGAACAAGGCTTTTTAAGTCATTATCGAGATCTGCTACCTTTTTGTGCTCGGCAACAGTACGTATAATAACTCCAAAGTTGGTAGGTTTAATGCTCTGGATCAATCTTTTAAGACGATTTCTTTCGTCAATACTTTTTATACGCTGTGAAAGTGAAATACGACTGGAAAAAGGAACGAGCACCAGGTATCTTCCTGCAAGTGATAATTCGGATGAAACTCTTGGCCCTTTAGTAGAAATAGGCTCTTTGGCTATTTGCACAAGGATTTGCTGGCCGGCATTAAGAACATTGGTAATTTTACCGGTCTTCTCAATATCTTTCTCCAGCCTGAAATTAGCAAGGGACAAAGATTTATACCTTCCCTGAACTACTAACCTTGTTAACTTATTGAGAGATTGAACCTGTGGGCCAAGGTCGAGGTAGTGCAAAAATGCATCTCTTTCATATCCAACGTCAACAAAAGCAGCATTTAATCCGGGCATTATCTTTCTAACTTTTCCCAGATAAATATCACCGACGGCAAAACCTGCATTGCTTTTCTCCTTATGCAGTTCAACCAGAGTCTTATCTTCCAGCAGAGCAATATCAACTTCTGAAGGACTCGAATTAATAATTAATTCTTTATTCACATTATAAATTCTTTAAAATAAAATAACATCATTGAACTTACCAATGACGTTTACTGGAGAGAGAGCTAAAATTAAAATTGGCGGTGATTAAGATTTTAGAACATAACACTTTAAACAGTGTTATGTTCTAAAATTGATGCTTACAAAAATACTTATTTCTTCTTGTGTCTGTTCTTCCTTAAGCGTTTTTTACGCTTATGGGTTGCCATCTTGTGTCTTTTTCTTTTTTTCCCGCTAGGCATAATCCATCCTTAAATTAAACAATTATTTTACGTTTTTTTTCACCTCGCTAACAAATGATTTAGCGGGTTTAAATGCTGGAATATTGTGAGCAGGGATAATAATGGTTGTATTCTTTGAAATATTTCTACCGGTTTTTTCAGCTCTCTTCTTTATTACAAAGCTTCCAAAGCCTCTCAGGTAAACGTTATCTCCTTTGATCATTGAATTCTTAACTGCATCCATAAATGCTTCAACTGTATGTTGAACAGTGACTTTTTCGATTCCTGTTTTGCTAGCAATGTCTGCTACGATTTCTGCTTTAGTCATGATTTATATTTTTAATGTATTGATAATTAATTTCTTTATCAGGGCTGCAAATATATAAATTTTTTTAAATCCAATAAATAATATGTATTTTTTTAACTTACTGTTATTAAATTTGTTTCCTGTGATATTTTCTAAAAAAATCATAAAATGGTACGAGACAAATAAACGTCATTTACCCTGGAGGGAAACAAATGACCCATACAAAATTTGGCTTTCTGAAATAATACTTCAGCAAACACGAATTGATCAGGGTTTGGATTACTATCTGAAGTTCATCAAACACTACCCCAATATTAAATCATTGGCTGCTGCCAGCGAAACAGAAGTCTTAAAACAATGGCAGGGATTGGGATACTACACCAGGGCCAGAAACCTGCATCTTACAGCAAAATATATCACCGAAAAATTAGACGGACGATTTCCTGATATTTATGATGAAATAATTGGACTTAAAGGTATCGGTGAATATACAGCTGCAGCAATTTCATCCATTGCTTTTAATCAATCTTATCCGGTAGTGGATGGCAATGTTTTGCGTTTTTTTTCAAGGTATTTTGGAATTAAAACAGATATAAAATCACACGAAACAAAAAAGGTAATCCTGAATCGGGCAGAATCATTAATTGACAAAAAACAACCCGGAACCTTTAACCAGGCAGTGATGGAATTCGGAGCATTGCATTGTATACCTGCAAATCCCAAGTGTCCTGAATGTATCTTTAAGAAAAATTGTTATGCTTTTACCAATAAGATAGTTGATAAATTACCGTTAAGTATCAATAAAGTCAAGCAGCGAAAAAGACATTTTAATTACCTGATATTTTTGAGGAAACTTAAAAACGGAAAAGTCACATATCTGAAACAAAGAACGGAAAATGATATCTGGAAAAACCTTTATGATTTTCCATTGGTAGAAAGCAAAACCAAAATTTTATTGTCCGGGGCCAGAAAAATAATTGAAAAACAATTTGGTATTCCATTAAATCATTCTTCTGTAGCTGGATCGAAAGAATTTAAACACATATTGACGCATCAAATAATCCATGCACGGTTTTTCATCATTGATTTGCCGAAGAAGCAGAAAGTTCTTAGTATGAATTCAGATATAAAAAATAAATGGGTTGAAGTAAATGCAGATACCATTTCAAAATTCCCTATTCCTCGCTTAATTGACAGATACCTAAAAGAAAATAATATTTTCGAAGGCTAAGATTTGGTTTATTAGTACTTTTGTAAAACAAAATAATAACAAAATTATGGCAGGAATAAACAGAGTAATTTTAATCGGAAATCTCGGGAAAGATCCTGATATTATGACTTTTGACAATGGGGTAAAGAAAGCAAGTTTTTCTCTTGCAACTACCGAAAGCTATAAAAACAAGGAAGGAAACAGGGTTGATCAAACCGAATGGCACAATATTGTTATGTGGCGTGGATTGGCAGATATTGCCGAAAGATTCCTCAACAAAGGGAGTCAGATATACCTGGAAGGAAAAATTAGAACACGTTCTTATGAGGTGGATGGAATAAAAAAATACATCACTGAAATTTACGTTGATAATTTGACCATGTTAGGAGGCCGGCGTGATTCAAGTGAAGTTCCAGCTGAAATTCAAGCCCAGGAACCAACGCCGGCAAAAAATGAAGAAACTGACATTGAAACACCTACTGATGATCTTCCGTTTTAATCAATCTAACTTCTAAGGGTTGGAACCGCTTAGAAGTTTTTGATTAATTTTGCATCAGGATAATTTTTTGTTAAACTAAACTTAATCAATTTTGGAAGAACCCGGCAGCGACCCTTATTTGTGTCTGGTTGGTATTATGCTTAACTCCTTCACGGGAAATTTATCCATGGGTATCATAATCAGTTTTATTGTCATGGTTGTTTTGTTGTTTCTATCTGCCATGATATCGGGTTCGGAAGTTGCTTTCTTTTCAATGGATCCTCCCCAGATAAAAGAGATCCGTTCTAAAAAATCTAAAATTAACAAACTTATACTGGCACATCTTGATATACCTAAACGATTGCTAGCAACCATTTTAATTACAAATAACTTTGTTAATGTTGCGTTTGTGATTTTAGGCACTTTTATATCCGGTCAGCTTTTCAATTTTACTGATTTTCCTATTCTTGGATTTATTATAGAAGTTATCGTTATTACAATCATTTTGGTACTTTTTGGTGAAATTATTCCGAAAATATATGCCAATCATAAACCGGTAGTTTTTGCTTCTTTTATGGCAAGACCGCTCAATATTTTAATTAAGATCTTTTACCCGTTGAGTTCTATGCTGGTCAAAACCACAAGTATTGTTGATAAAAAATTAGCAAGTACAAACCGCGATATTTCGATGAGTGAATTATCCAAAGCCATTGATATTACCGCTGATGATGCACCTGAGGAAGAAACGAAAATCCTGAAAGGCATTGTAAAATTCAGTGATATTGAGGTGAAGGAAATTATGAAATCAAGAGTGGATGTTATTTCGGTTGATTCTGAAACCCCCTTTGACAAACTAATTGAAATTGTTGTTGAATCGGGTTATTCAAGGATTCCGGCCTTTACTGAGACATTCGACAATATTAAAGGAATTTTGTATGTAAAAGACTTGTTACCACACCTTGGCAAAAAAGAAAATTTCAATTGGATATCATTACTCCGACCTGCGTTTTTTGTTCCTGAAAACAAAAAAATTAATGATCTTCTTCAGGAATTCCAGGAGAAGAAAATACACCTTGCCATTGTGGTTGATGAGTATGGCGGAACATCAGGAATTATAACCCTTGAGGATATCATCGAAGAAATTGTAGGTGAGATCACGGATGAATTCGATTCGCCGGATGATGAACTTGATTATAAAAAAATCGATGACCAAAATTATATTTTCGAAGGAAAAACCAGCATCAATGATTTTTGCAAAATAGTTGGTATAGAAGATGACAGCATTTTTGACGAAATAAAAGG
>JAIOTR010000466.1 GCA_021106665.1 Bacteroidales bacterium | reverse complement strand
TGAAGGAAAATAATATCCATAATTAAAAACGGCTCCTAATGTTTCATCTTCATATAAATAAATGCGGTTTTGCATGGAGCGGGTTGTTTGGACGTCGTAAAAAGTATTTCCGATGATTTCTTCTTCAGGAGTTTGAATTTGATCCTGGGAGAAGCTGTAATAAGATAATATAATTAAGGCTGTAAAAAGAATCTGGATTTTCATAATACAGGTACTATTTAATAATCATTTTTTTTGTAACCTCTACGCTTCCTGCTTTAACCGTATAGAAATAAATACCAGGACTTAAATTTGTTCCGCTTATTGAAATCTTATTCAAACCCGGCTTTGAATAGCCTATATTTGTTTCATACACTATTTGTCCAATCATATTTTTAACCACCAATTGAAGGTGACACGCTTTTCTAAGGTTTACATTTATATATGAGTAATCGTTAAAAGGATTGGGATAATTTTGAGAAACATCTTCATTTAAAATAAATGGCTGTCGTTCTTTTTCAAATGTAATTTCATCCTTGAGCACTTTCATAAACATGATTTTATTTTCATGCCATGGATGTTGCCACCATACAGCAGTTCCCGGGATATCGTCAGCCTGGTATAACATATAAATATATTCATCAGAATTTTTTGCACAGGCAGGATACGCACATTCAGTAAAATAATAGTTTATACCGGATGTTAAATCATGAAAGCTACTCCATGTATTTCCTCCGTCAATAGATTTTCGTGACCAGAGATGCCTGTAATTTTTAATTCCATTGTCATACGTTTCGGTAATGGATGAATAAATCAAATATAAATGGTTTTGTTCATCAATGATCAATTGAGGCATACTTGACAAACCCCGGTAATACAATGCAATATTATCCAGAAAATCAAGCTGTCCGTTACCATTAACATCCTGCGACCAGCCAATCAGATTGTAGTCTTCGATCATTTCTGATCCTGGTTCGCCATATGGGCTAAGGGCATTGAGATCATCTGAAAATGCCGGCATATTCTCATTCCAGTAACCAATACCGTCTACCCATGGAAACCCGATTGCGTATTCCGGTTGATATAATGACCTGTTTATTCCAAAAGCAACATGTACCATCCCGTTTGTATCCAATGCTACCGAATGTGCTGCATCTACGGAATAAAAAGTATCGGTTGTCATGCCAAAATGAAGGAAAGTATAAGGATTGTTCCATATAATAGTTTTATTAAAATATTTCCCCCCATCAGTCGATTTCATAAGAAACATATCAGATGATTCTGTTCCGACTACAAATGCCAATGTATCTCCCCTGGGATGTGCCCACATCATAATATCTCCGGAAAGCGCCCAATATTCATTTGAAGTCATTCCGTCCAAAATAACATTTTCTATATCCCAGGTTAACCCGCCATCCGTTGACTTGGAATATAAGATGGATCCATACATTCCCTGATAATACTGATCCGGCCATGAACATACCAGTAAATGAATCCGGTTATGATCCGTACCACTGGTGATGGTGTTATTCCATACAAGGGGAGGGCATCCGGCAGGTCCTTCGAACACAGAATATGACCAGTCGCCTATCCCAATATTTTGACGGGTATATATTAAAAGGTCGGAACCATAAGTGTGTGAAACCACCATTTCTCCGTTTTCACCGAGAGGAGCATATGATGGCCATCCACACCATTGTGTTTCAATTCTCTCTTCAGGCCAGTCATCCCAGGTATTTCCATCAAAATAATTATATCCTGTACCCCGGTCGGGAAACTGTGATGACGACATACCCCTTAGCCAGGTAGCTACTATTGTTCCATCTTCATATAAATAAACCCTGCTATCTGTAGATCCGTTTGCCTGATTATCAGTTACTGTATTTCCAATTTGCTCTTCTTCCGAATAAAATTGGGTTGATTTAAAAATAGGATAATCCTTTTTTGTAATTGGAGTGGTTTGGGGTTTTGACTTATCAATTATTATCCCCATTTCTCTTTTTTCTTTTGAAGAAACAGCCCTGTTCTGGGCTATTCCAGGGATCAATATCCCCAGAATACAAACAATAAACATAAACTTTTTCATAACTTACTTTTTTTAATTAATAACCTGGTGAAAAAATCTTAAGTCGATATTTCATAACTCAAATACCTATGTCATAAAATTAGTAAAAAGATCCCGGTAATCCAAATTAATTCCCGGGATCTGCATCCGTTCCTACTGGATTTAGTGTTGAACTGCAATTTTCTTTGTTATTGTTGCGCTTCCGCTTTCAATCTTTATAAAATAAATGCCATCATCATTATCTGTCAGGTCAATAACAATAGATTGACTTTCCTTATTCAAATGTTTTGTCTGCATTACTTTTTTACCAAGGATATTGTAAATTTCAACTCTAATTTCACCACGCTCATAATGACTTAAATTGATATAAAAAATACCTTTGGAAGGGTTTGGAGAAATACTTATACTCTTTGTATGATGAATATCAGCTACAGAAGTTAAAGGATAAACCGTGATGTAATCAGCTTTATATTCAGTTAGGGAACTACCATTATCAGCCAACAAACTAACATCATAAGTACCTGCGTTAGGATAAACAATCGAAGGATTGATTTCTATACTGACACCGGGAACACCTCCTTCAAACTCCCAATTGAATGAATAAGGAAATGGACAACCGCAGGATAAGTTCTGAAAATTAACTGTATCACCTTCAAAAATGCTGTCCTGGTTAATCCTGAAATCAACGTAGATCCCTTTTTCTCCGATATTTTCAGTTTCCCACCAAAGATCAATTTCCATATGGGTTATATAATTTTCACTGTAAGGGTCCTCAACAATGGCCAGTCCCGGTTCATTATCAATTTGATAAACCAATTGCATATGGTCATCAATATAAGGTGCTACACTCGAGTAAACACATTCATCAAAAATATGGATCAGGTCGGAGGTCAGATCGACAAAATTTCCCCATGAACATCCTAAATCCGGAGAAGGGCGTGCCCATAAATGTCTGTAATTTTCAACTCCATTATTGTATGTTTCAGTCACTGAACTAAAAACAAGGAACATTTGTTCAAGATCATCAATTACTAAAGATGGATAGGTTGACAGGCCCAGTGCCGGATAGAAGCCAGGAGGTAAAATATCCAGTGTTCCATTGGCATTGATATCGGAGGACCAGCCAATCAAATTGTCACAAATACTCAATGAATCAGGATGAAGGCTGTTCATGGTATTTTTGAACCCTGGCATATCTTCTCGCCAGTAAGCTATACCATCTGCATAAGGATCATACCAAAGGGTATCCTGTGCAGTTGTAGAAAAAACCCGACTCAAGCCAAATGCAATATGTGCCATATTATCATTATCAAGCGTAACCGTCATCCCTCCTCCATTGCAATAGAAAGTATCCGATTCAAAAGTGAAGATTTCAAAAAAAGGATAAGGATGTTCCCAAATAATTGTTTTTTGCCAGGTATTACCACCATCGGGTGATTTCATCAGTACCAAGTCGGTGAGATAATCGCCTGCAACAAAAGCGATCACATCTCCTTTTGGTTCTGCCCATGTATAGGAGCCAATCGTAAAGCCGAGGTATTTATCCGAACCCAACCCATCAAGCAATATATTTGAAGGATCCCAGGTTTGCCCGCCGTCGGCAGAACGGGAATACCGGATAAATCCCCTGAACGGTTGTGCATTTGTTGAACTGAACGATTCATCAGCATCAAGGTACAGCAATTGAATAACCGAATGATCAACACCGGACGTAACCACAACCGGATGTTTATAACCTGTTCCTGGATAATAGCCCTCAGCCCAGTTACCCGTCCCTTTTTCTTCCCTGGCGCTGATGATCAAACCATCATTCCCTTGAGAAACACACATTTCTCCATTTTCCAAGTAAGCTGTATAAGATGGATTTATAGCCCAACCTGATGTGATGGATTGCACGGGATAAACTCCCCATTCATCTCCATCATAATAATTATAGCCAATGCCCAGGTCAGGGAAATTCGGGAAATTCATTCCCATATTCCATACGGCTCCGATGGTTCCATCATCATAATAAAAAATACGGTTTTGCATAGTTCGCCAGGATTGTAGATCATAGAAAGTGTTGCCAATTATTTCTTCAGTGGGCGTTAATACTTCATCCTGACCCAAACTAAAGATTGTTATCAGGAGAGCGATAAAAAGTAAATTTAACTTTTTCATAATGTGCAAGTTTGGTTAATAAATCCATTATTGTTTTGCTGAGATTAATATCTCACTTTCGGTTTAAACTGAAGAATGGTTAGAGTAGTAAAATAATATCCGACAAATATATAAAAACTTTCCATATAAGTCAATGGTAAATCAGTTAACGGTAGGGAAAAATCAGTTAACGGTTATTAGTAAATAGGTTGAATTGTAAAGAAGTAAATGGGGATATAGGCAATAGGGGAAATAAGTGAGTTTCAGATACAGAGATAAAAAAAGATATAAATTAAATGTACCAATATCTATCAATCTCAATTAATCTCAAAATTTTTCTATCAATATCCACATAACTTCACTTGAATAATTATTGTAATTTTGACTACTCATTTTTATCTACAAAAGACAAGTATAATGGAATTAAAAGATTTCCAAAAAGATATTTTAGAGGGCATTCCTGAAGAACTACCCAAACCTAAGTCCTATAACAGGAACATCAACCATGCCCCCAAACGGAAGGATATTTTAACAGCTGAAGAAAAAAAGCTGGCCATAAAAAATGCACTAAGGTATTTTGATCCAAAACACCATGAAATACTGGCTCCTGAATTTAAAAAAGAACTTGAAAAATTTGGCCGGATCTATATGTACCGATTCAGGCCGGATTATAAAATTTTTGCCCGAAGTATTAATGAATTCCCGCACAAATCAAAACAGGCAGCTGCCATTATGGTGATGTTGAGCAATAACCTTGATGATGCTGTGGCACAACACCCGCACGAACTGATCACATATGGTGGAAACGGCGCTGTTTTCCAAAATTGGGCTCAATACCGCCTGACAATGAAATACCTGGCGGAGATGACAGATGAACAAACACTTGTCTTGTACTCAGGCCACCCTATGGGATTGTATCCTTCGCATAAAGATGCTCCACGGGTTGTTGTAACCAATGGAATGGTCATTCCCAATTATTCATCGCCAGATCATTGGGAAAAATTCAATGCACTCGGTGTATCACAATACGGACAAATGACTGCCGGCTCCTTTATGTATATCGGGCCCCAAGGAATTGTCCATGGAACAACCATTACTGTTCTGAATGCGGGGCGAAAAGTCAGTAAATCAGGAGAAGGACTGGAAGGAAAATTATTTGTTACATCAGGACTCGGTGGAATGAGCGGTGCACAGCCAAAAGCAGCTAATATTGCCGGTGTAGTCAGCATCACAGCTGAAGTGAATCCCAGGGCAGCCTACAAACGGTTTGAGCAGGGCTGGATAGATGGTATAACCCAGAAGGCTGATAAAGCCATTGATGTGGCATTGGATTTTCAAAAGAAAAAAGAGACCCATTCAATCGCATACCTTGGTAATATCGTTGATCTATGGGAAAGGCTTGCAGAAAGAAATATCCATGTTGACCTTGGTTCGGACCAAACATCACTTCATAACCCGTGGGCAGGTGGCTATTATCCGGCAGGAATGACATATGAAGAATCAAATAAAATGATGGCAAAAAACCCGGACGAATTTAAAAAGCGGGTTCAGGAATCATTAAGAAGACAGGTTATTGCCATAAATAAACTTACAGAAAATGGCATGTATTTCTTTGACTATGGAAATGCTTTTCTCCTGGAATCAAGTAGAGCCAAAGCAGATATCTTGAAAAAAGATGGTAATTTCAGATATCCCTCCTATGTGCAGGATATTATGGGACCAATGTGTTTCGATTATGGATTCGGACCCTTCCGGTGGGTATGCACTTCATCAAAGCATGAAGACCTTGATTTAACAGACAATATTGCCATGGAAGTTCTGGAAGAGATAGCAAGTACAGCTCCATCTGAAATCTCGCAGCAAATGAAAGATAACATCAAGTGGATCAGGGAAGCGAAAGAAAACAAATTAGTGGTTGGATCCCAGGCTCGTATACTTTATGCTGACTGTGAAGGAAGGACTAAAATCGCAGCTGCTTTTAACAAAGCCATCAAAGAGGGAAAAATATCTGCTCCTGTTGTTTTGGGTCGTGACCATCATGATGTTTCCGGGACAGATTCACCTTATCGTGAAACTTCGAATATTTATGACGGATCGCAATTTACTGCTGATATGGCCATCCAGAATGTGATCGGTGATTCTTTTAGGGGTGCAACATGGGTATCCATACACAATGGTGGTGGTGTTGGCTGGGGAGAAGTGATCAACGGAGGATTCGGTATGCTGCTGGATGGATCGGAGGATGCAGACAGGCGATTAAGAATGATGCTTTATTGGGATGTGAATAACGGGATATCAAGGCGTAGCTGGGCACGGAACGAAGGTGCGATATTTGCCATTAAAAGGGCAATGGAAGCAGAACCAAACCTTAAGGTTACCATCCCTAATCTGGCAAATGATAAAATGATTGATAAATTATTTGACTTTTGAGTAATATCCAAAGCCAACATCTAAACTTTTATAAACTTATTATTCATGGACATACTCAATGCTAAACATTTTGAATTTTTAAAATCAGTTTCTATTTTTAAAAACCTAACAGAAGCTGAACTTCAACATATAATAAAACAAATACAAACCAGGGAAGTTCCGGAAAATGAGCTGGTTTTTGCCAGGCTTGAAAGGGAGGAAATTTTATACATAGTGCGCTATGGCAAATTGAAGCTCGAACTGGCTGGAAATGATGACAAGTATTTTGAAAAGGGAGATGTTTTTGGTGAACTGGCAGTAATCAATAATAACCTCAGGACAGGCACCATCAAAGCTATTGAACCATCTTTATTGTTTAGTCTTAATGGAAAGGATCTTTTGAATGAAAGCATTATCCCTTCCACAATCTCCATTAAAATTTTCATTGAACTTGCTAAAATGATCTCATCTTACCTGACGAATGCACAGAATACATCAACTTACAGTCTGATTGAACAAGGTGAAAATGATTTTGTGGAATTCAAATCAACCCTGCGCTGGAATCTGTACACAAAGAAATTTGACAAAGAGATAGAAAATGCGGCGCTTAAAACCATTGCTGCTTTTCTTAATTCATCAGGAGGAACATTGATTGTAGGGGTTGATGATAAAAAAGAAATCCTTGGGTTAGCCAGTGATAAATTCAAGGATGACGATCACTGCCTGCTTCATTTAACAAAACTTATTCAGGACCGGGTCAGTATGCAGCACACCCAGTTTGTTACCGCAAATATTGAACAGTCGAATGGCATCAAAATATTAAGAGTAGATATTAAGCTGGCCAACGAACCAGCCTATGTCATACACAATAATGAGGAAACTTTTTATATCCGCAGCGGTCCTTCAACTGCCCAGCTCAGAGTAAGCGAAATTTATGATTTTATTCACTCCAGATTTTATAAATCCGGATAGT
>JAIOTR010000323.1 GCA_021106665.1 Bacteroidales bacterium | reverse complement strand
ATTTCATCCTCATCACCAATGTTGGTTATTTTCATATTCTCTCCATCCCACATCAATTTTCTTTTTAGATCTTGAAGCCGAACAGCAAGATTTCCCATTACAACCACTTCATTTAGTGGTCCTGAATAATTAAAATTCGAACTTGTTTCAACCCTGCTGTGGGGGCTTTCCTTACATGCCCTGATCCAATCCAACTCGTGGCCACCACTCATAGCATTTTCAATTCTTCTTATATAACGTTCCGGTCGAACATAGTCTTTGTCCAACTCTTCGGGCAGTAGTATTGGATCTCTACCATAACATCCTGTCATCAGTTTACCTTTTGTTCCAATAAACAAAACTCCCCCACTGCGATCTCCCATTATTTGCCCATCTTTTAGTTCTTCTGGTCTTGGAGGTAAATGCCCACCATCATACCATGTCATTTTAAGGGGCGGTAATTTTATATTCCCAATTTCACCTCTATCCGGAAACTCATAATGGACCACTTCAGAATGAGGAGCGCTTTCAGTATTTACCTGGGTAGAACTTCCATTAATACTTATGGGGTGACCCAGTTTTAAAGCCCAGAATGCCGGGTCAACAATATGACAGGCCATATCACCAAGAGCGCCGGTTCCAAAGTCCCACCAGGCACGCCAGTTCCATGGAGTGTAAGCCGGATGGTAAGGGCGCCATTGTGCTGGTCCGATAAAAAGATCCCAGGCTAATGTTGGAGGTGTTGATGGAGTTTCTGCCGGTCTTTCCAAACCCTGGGGCCAAATAGGTCTGTTTGTCCAGGCATGGACTTCAGTAATTTCTCCGATAGCCCCATCCCAGATCCATTCGCATGTTTGTCGTATACCCTCACCTGAATTCCCTTGGTTTCCCATTTGTGTAGCCACAAGGTTTTCATTTGCAAGTTTCCGAAGCAACCTGGATTCATAGACAGTATGAGTGAGAGGTTTTTGAACATAAACATGTTTTCCCATTCGCATTGCAGCTGCTGCAGTAATGGCATGTGTATGATCGGGTGTAGCGACTATTACCGCATCGATGGAATTGCCCAGTTCATCAAACATCTTTCGGTAATCCTTATACTTTTTGGCATCAGGATACTTATCGAATAATCCGGAAGCATAATCCCAATCTACATCACAGAGTGCAACAATATTCTGGCTGTTACAATTATTTACATTGGTTCCACCAACACCGCCGACGCCAATTCCGGCAATATTCAATTTATCACTGGGTGGAATATGTCCCAATCCACCAACAACATAACTGGGTAAAATGGTAAATCCTGCAGCCGCTGTACCTACAGTACCAATAAATTTTCGGCGGCTAATGGTACTTTTATCTTTTTTTTCCATAAGAATAATTTATGATATTGTTTCTCAATTTGTGCTATTATTAACTCTCGCTAAGTTGCCAAGTCGTAAGGAAATAAATGTTCTTTCCTCTTTTTTTGCGTCTCTGCGTCTTTGCGTGAAAAATCTTCATACTAAAAATCAACTTCTTCTTCAGTTTTGTTTTTACTGCTTTTAAAGGCTAATTCAATCATTTTGATGACATTTCTTGCTTCATGAGGTTTAACAGCCATTTCAGCGCCATTTCTCAAAACATCATAAACATTGTTATAAAATTCCTGGTAACATCCTGCTTCAGTTTCAATATTGCCGTGAATGTTCATATCCTGGTAGTCAATGGTAACTATGCCCCATGTATCCGGGCTTTCAATCCCCCAGTTTTCACCGGTTGGAAATTGACCTTGTCTCAATTCTTCCTCTTGTGAATCGATACCATATTTAATAAATGACCCCAATAATCCATGTAAAATAAACCTTGGAGCGGGGTCTTTTACCAGCATGCCTGCTTTTAAAATTACCTTTAATTTATCATATGTCAGATTAAGTTCAAAATAATCGTCTACTTCACTTCCATTACGTTGAGCCTGAATATCTGCTTTAATAGCATTTGGTTTTCCAAATAAAACCAAAGCCTGATCGATTAAATGGGAACCCAGGTCATACAATATTCCACCACCGGATATTTGTTCATCTCTCCAAACATTTTTTGTCAATTCAGGTTTATACCTGTCGAAATGAGCTTCATATTCCTGAAGATTTCCAAGTACGCCACTTTTGATCAATTTTTGAATGGTCAGGAAATCCCCATCCCACCTCCTGTTATGATATACAAAGATTTTAAGATTTTTTGACTTAGCCAGTTCTATTAATTCATCTGCTTCATTTGAAGTAGGGGTAAATGGTTTTTCAATTACTACATTTTTCCCTGCTAACAAGGTTTCTTTAACCATTTGGTAATGCAGCGTATTAGGAGTACAAATAACTGCCAGGTCAATATCCGGGTCATTCAGAATGTCTTTATAATCTTTTATAATATCAATGTAAGGATAGATATCTTTTGATTCCTGCTTGTGTCGCTCTACTATTTTTTTGATCGAAAATCCATTATGTACATGAATAAATGGGGCATGAAAGACCTTTCCCGAAAGGCCAAAACCAACAATAGCCGTAT
>JAIOTR010000268.1 GCA_021106665.1 Bacteroidales bacterium | reverse complement strand
GGCCATGGATTCAGTTTGAGCGCTTAGAATCATCCAATGTTAGCATAATATATGAGCAGGTGATTGATTCGGTTGCTGATACCCCAACCCAATTGGTTTTATTTGAAAACCCAAATGATCCAACCATTCCAACCGATACAATGTTGATCTGGCAGGCAGGAACCAGATATGTCTATGAAAACTGGCAAATAGTTGATTCTGTTTGGTTAGAACCGGATGAAATATTGTATAAAGAAGAGCTTCCGTATTATGGTGACCCATTTGAAATTTTGGAACAATACGAGATCGGCAGGTTTATAACACCGTATGGAATCAATCTGAGTTTGGGTCCACAGGGCTTTGCATGGGTGTTTGATGTTACCGACTATGCGCATTTTTTGCAAGGAGAAGTTGACTTGAGCGCCGGTAACCAGCAAGAACTGATTGATCTGAAATTTATCATGATAAAAGGTACACCCCCTCGAAATGTATTGCAGGTTGATCGGGTCTGGGGAAGATACGGTTCGTATTCCTATAAAAATCTGGACGATGATATTAGTTTGTCTGCAATGACAATACCCTTACTTTCAGAAGCGAATGAGTTCAAAGTAAAAACAAGGTTTACAGGTCATGGCCATCACAGCAATACAGGTGAATATCCGCATTGTTGTGAGTGGAAAGACAATGAGCATTACCTGATGGTGAATGGTGATACCATTTCTGACTGGCATATTTTCCAGTATCATGATTGTGGGTTGAATCCTGTTTATCCGCAGGGAGGAACATGGCCCGGCGCTCGGGAAGGATGGTGTCCCGGCGATCTTGTCTTAGATCATGATTTTGAAATTACAGAATTTGTTACTGGTGAAGAGGTTACCCTTGACTATGATATCACACCGGTGCCTCCTGATAACCTTGGAATGGGAAATGGGAACTATATAATTGCCATGCACCTTGTCCAGTACGAAACTTCAAATTATGCCACAGATGCAGAAATTTATGATGTGGTATCACCCGGTAGCGCTGATGAATATTCTAGAAAAAATCCGCTTTGTTACGATCCTGAGATCATCATCAGAAATAATGGTACATCCGATTTAACCTCATTGAATTTTGAATACGCAGTTTCTGGAGGTATTCCGCAATATTACAACTGGAGTGGAAATATAGAGCCACATTGTAAAGATACAGTGGTTTTGCCTGTTACATTCAGTTCTTTCTGGTTGGGAGATACTTTACAGCAATTTAAGGTAAAAGTTTCAGAACCGAACGGCCAGCAAGATGATTATGCTGATAATGATATTTATCAAACAAACTTTAACCTCCCTGATTTATTTGATGAACCATTTGTTTTGCAGTTAAAAACAAATAATCAAGCCTATAGGTATAGCCTCGAAGTCAGGGACGTGCTCGGTAATATTTTATTAAACTGGGATGATCTGGATAATAATACGGTTTACAGGGATACGATTGATTACACTGATGGTTGTTATACCATTGAGTTGATAGATGAGGAAGATATGGGATTGTCATATTGGGCTTACCCGCAGCAGGGATCAGGATACCTCCGGTTTTTTGACCTCGATAGCGTATTGATCAAATACTTTAATCCCGATTTCGGCAGAAGTGTCTTTTATACATTCACAATGGGGGATGTGTCCTATATTCAGGAGCCAAATCTGGAAATGTTAGTCAATATACATCCCAATCCATTTAATGATAATGTGTTTATTGATTTTGAAGAAATGCAGGGTGATGCTGTTATTTCAGTTTATAATTTGCAGGGTCAAAGAGTATATAACAGTTTGATACATCTCAATGGCACATTGCGCTATAAACTTGACTTAGGAGATCAACCATCTGGTATTTTTGTGGTCCAAATCAACCGGGGTAATTTATCCATTAGAAAAAAGATCATAAAGAGATAACATTTTATAAATCAGTATGAAGAAATTATTCAATTACTTTTTACAGACAGTCATTTTAGCATTACTATTTATATCCTGTCAACAAAAGCCTGTTGATTACCTCAATGAATCAAAAGAAGATATTGACGAACGTATGGAATGGTGGCGCGAAGCGAGGTTCGGTATGTTTATCCATTGGGGATTGTATGCTATTCCGGCCGGTGACTGGAAAGGTGAAACCAACCATGCAGAATGGATCAGGACTACGGCTCAAATCCCTCTTGATGTATATGATGAATTTGTCGATGAGTTTAATCCCGTAAAATTCAATGCAAATGATTGGGTAAAAATGGCCAAAGATGCCGGTATGAAATACATTGTGATCACTTCCAAGCATCATGATGGATTCTGTCTGTTTGATTCGGATTATACTGATTTTGATATTATGTCAACACCATATGAAAGGGATATCTTAAAGGAACTGTCTGATGCCTGCCACAAAGAAGGAATCAGAATTTGCTGGTATCATTCCATCATGGATTGGCGCCATCCTGATTATATTCCCCGAAGAGGATGGGAAGTAGATCGCTCAGAGGGCGAGGCAGATTTTAATCTTTATATCAGTTACATGAAAAACCAGATAGAAGAGTTGGTGAATAATTACGGAGATATTGGTGTTTTGTGGTTTGATGGAGAATGGGAAGGTACATGGAGCAATGAATACGGAAAAGATTTATACAACTATGTCCGTAACCTCTATCCTGATATCATCATTAATAACAGGGTGGATGTTGGCCGTTCAGGAATGGCAGGAATGACAAGGGTTGGGGAATATGCCGGGGATTTTGGTACACCCGAACAGGAAATTCCTTCCACAGGATTGGCTGGCGTAGACTGGGAAACCTGCATGACCATGAATGATCATTGGGGTTATAACAAACATGATACAAATTGGAAATCAACTGAAGACCTGATAAGGAAGCTTGCTGATATAGCTTCCAAAGGCGGAAATTTTCTGTTAAATGTTGGCCCGACTGCAGATGGTTTATTTCCTGATGAAAGTATTGAAAGATTAAAAAAAATAGGTAATTGGATGGATGTAAATAGCGATGCTATCTATAAAACAGAAGCAAGTCCTTTTAAAATCCTAAGCTGGGGTAGATGCACCCAAACAAGTATACCTTTGGGAACAAGGCTTTTTCTGCATGTGTTTGATTGGCCGGAGGATGGGCTATTAAAAGTTCCCGGAATATATAACCAACCACTGAATACATTTTTATTGGCTGATGTTGGCAGAAGCAGGTTGAAAGCTGAACGGATGGAAGATGCATTGATCATAAAATTGCCAATAACTCCTCTGGATGAAATCAACACTGTAGTTGTGCTTGATGTTGCCGGTAAACCCGATATCAACAATCCGCCTGTGATTGAAAGGGAACATGATTTATTCATTGATTTGATTATGGTAAATATTTATTCCGACCGGGATAATATTGAAATAAGATATACTGTAGATGGCTTAATACCAGATCAGAATTCACAAGTTGTAAATGGAAAAATTAAGATCAATGAAACCACCACAATTATTGCTCGTTGTTTCAGGAATAATAAACCGGTTAGCGATACAGTTATGGTGGTTATTGAAAAGGTTATTCCTTTGCCTCCCATTCAGGTTGATCAGGTTAATCCCGGATTGATTTGTAGATATTACGAAGGGGATTGGAATTCGCTTCCTGATTTTGCAAGTTTAGAACCACTAAAAAACATAGAAGAAGATAATTTTGATTTGGAGAGTCGTATGCATGATGATTATTATGGATTTGAATTTGAAGGCCTCATCCAAATCCCGGAGGATGGTGTTTATGATTTCTACACCGATTCGGATGATGGAAGCCGGTTGTTTATTGATGATAGTCTTGTTGTGGATAATGATGGTTTACACGGAATGCATATGGAAGAAGGAACTATAGCTTTGGCATCAGGAATGCACAAAATTCGGGTGACCTACTTTGAAAAAGGTGGTGGTGATGATTTGAAGGTATATTATGACGGCCCTGACTTTGACAGGATGGCAGTTCCAGCATCTGTACTATTTAAACCCAAATAGATTAACATCGCTCTTTCGGATTCCCGCCTGTCCGCCCGTGACGGTACGGACAGGAATAATGGAATCGGGCAGGTGTAATCCGAAAGTTAATAAAGTTGAATTTGTAATTCAATTTTTTGGTATAATTAATAAGGATTGAAAATCCTTGATTTTCAAATTCGGGATTTCTCCATAGGAGTAGCTTTGGCATAAATCCCGAATAGCTCAAGTAGCTCAGGTACTGATAAAATAAAGAAAATCACAGCCCGAAGACTGTGATTAACTTTTCATTTACTAAATTCTCGGCGTAGATTCTTTTGAGTTTGCTCCCTCTTTGGCTTTTGGTTATTAATTAGGTTATTTTAAATTCTTTCTTCATTGGTAAAAGTAATATCTCCATAGCGAAAAAGCATAGCAGAAAACCACTATAAAAAAATATGGCAGAAACCACTATTGAAAATATTTATTGATATGTTGGAAAAAAGAAAGGCTCCCCACAGAATGCAGGGAGCCCCAAACCCAAAAGAATCGAATTATGAAAAATTTTTAATTTCTTTTCAAATGCAAATATATAAATAATT
>JAIOTR010000452.1 GCA_021106665.1 Bacteroidales bacterium | reverse complement strand
CATCGGCATTTAATTTTGCATAAAAAATGTCGTATCCACCCAGTCCCATTAATCCATCAGAAGAGAAGTACAATGTTTGACTGTCGGTATGAATAAAAGGTGATTTTTCATTGCCATTAGAATTTATAATAGGGCCAAGATTCTCAGGAATACTCCATTCCCCTTCATCACGCTTAATGGTTTTGTAAATATCGTAACCTCCAAAACCTCCATCCCTGTCACTGACAAAATATAAAGTTTTGCCGTCAGAAGTTATGGAAGGCTGTGATTCCCATGAATTGTTACGATTTACATTTTCACCGATACTTTCAATTAATGTCCAGGTTCCATTTATATTTTCTGAATAGCAAATGTCGCAGTTGTAGTATCGCAGGTCTTTGGTGTACTTACAAAGTGTGTAAAATAGCAATTTGTTGTCGATAGTGATTGTTGCACCTCCTTCGTTATCATGCTTGTTAAAAGGGAATGGCATTAAATCACCCCTCGTAAATTCGTCATACTCACGTTCACTATAATAAAATCTTTCCTTGAATGTCATTTGCGGAGTAATGTTATCCCTGCTCGGCGGTATCTTAATTTTCCTTGTAAAAAGTGCCATTTCATTATCAGGTGATATGATAGTAAGGTATTCGTCATATTCGGTAGATATGCCTGGAACTGGTTTTGGATTGAACGGAACCGGGTTTTTTAAAAGGCCATCATAGAACTTTGAAAAGTCCTGCAGCATTATGGCATCTTCATAGTCTTCATCGGTTTTTATTTTATCTACGTCATCCAGGAAAATAGAAATGTAATCATAAGCAGCTTCGTAATATTGGGATCCATAGGCAATTCGTGCCAAATGATAATAGGCATAAACATCATAGGTTGGACAAATCTGAACTACTTTCAGGAAATTCTCCCGTGCTTCCGAAAGGTTCATGCGCCGCTCTTTAATATAAATTAATCCCAAAACATAATAAGCATCGTCATAATCCGGCTCTATATCAATCACGTCATTTAAAAGCCGGATACTTTCGGAATATGTTCTTTGCCTGAAAGCCTTGATGGCTTTATCATACACTTTGTTGGCCCTGTTGTTTTTATATTCAGGACAAAGATCAGATTCCTGAGCTTGAGTTTGCAAGGGAAAATTTAAGCTTAAGAATATTCCAAGTATAAATATACTTAGACTATAATAATGGAATGATTTAAATGAAGGAATATGATTGATTTTATTTCTAAAAATTTGACCTAACATTATAATAAGAGTAAATCAAAAACAGAATTAGTTCTTTTACCACAAAACATTAAGGTTATCAACAAAGTTGCACTAAGGTCTAAAGTTTAATAGAGTAATATCATTTCTAATTCTGAAAGTAGTATTTGTACAAGGCAAAATATACTTTGCGTTCCTTCGTGATAAACTTTGCGTGACATTGCGGTTATATTTTTAAAATCATTTCCCTAACAATTTATCCGCTTCTTTCTGTGCATTTTTCTTTAGATTACCTGCTTCCCGCTTTGCCTTATTTACCAACCCGTTTGCCTGCTTATCCGTTTCAGATATTAGTTTGTTGGCTTTATTATCTGCTTCCTTGGTAAGTAATTTTGCAGATTCTTTGGCAGCAGCTTCAGCAAGAAATCCATTTTTCTTTCCTTCTGCAATGAGGCTGGCGCCTTGTTTATCAGCTTCATCTGTTAGTTTTTTTGCTGCATCAGATGCAGTTTTTCGAAGATTGTCAGCCTGTTTTTCAGCTTCTCCTATTATTTTCTGTGCTTGTTGATCCGCTTCATCCAATATTTTTTTTGCTTGCTCCCTCGCTTGCTGACTGATCTCTTCTTTCTTCTTTTTGATTTCCTCTTTAATTTGCTCTGTAACATCTTCAACAAGGCTTTTGCCTGTTTGCTTTAAGGCTGTTTTAATTTCAGGATTGGTCAATGTTCCACCGATCAGCAGATCAAGGGAAACGGTTTCACCCAGACTGAAATTAGCGCCCTTTGCATTTACCTGGTTCACAAGATCATTCAAAATATTATTGGCAGTTGATCCGAAGGCATCTCTTGGAATATTCATGTTCAATGCATACTCAATGGATTGGTCAAACCCTGTCCATCCACCTAATGTAGCGCTGTATTTATTTATGTTAACATCAAACGGATCAATCATTATTTTTCCATCCAGGAATTCAAATTGAAGTAGGATTTTTTCTATGTCAAAACTTTTCAGGCTTTCCATCTTGAGTATATCCCCAATTTTATCCAGGGTATTTACATCAGCAATCTTTACTGTACCTGTTTCTAATTCTCCATTACCCAACATTGTCTTAAAATCCGGCATCATATTTTGTGTCAGGTTCGATTTCAGTTTTACAGTGGTAGATAATTTTCCTGTTGTTTTTTTAGCAATCGGGGCATATTTCGAAACAATGTCAAAAGTATTATAGGCTTTCTGGATGTCAATAAGATCAATATCAAGATTAAAATCAAACTCAGGATTGTTGATATCAATTGCATTATAGCTTCCGTTTATCACCATCTCTCCATCAAGGAGGTTCATGCTCAGGTTCTCAAGGTTTAATTTCTGATCTTTAATCGTGATATATCCTCCCACATTCTCCATTTCTATATTATCATAAATTAATTTATTGAATGTTGTACTAAGCGTAAAGTCAATATTTGCCGGGATTTCAATAACCGACATGGATGATGTATCTGAGGATGTTTCTTCGGATGATGATCCGGTTTCTTTTTCAGGCATTAAAGCTGAAATATTAAAAAATTTAGAATGGGTAGTTAATTCTCCTTTCAATACTTCGTCCTTAAAAATGTAGGCCAGGTAATTTTCAATCTTACCGGTTGCTGTTAAATCATTATCACCAATTTTTGAACTGAAAGAAACCAAATCAAGATATGACGGAGAAAAATTCAGTTGTGCATTACCTATCTTAATTGGCTCACTTATAGAATTACTTGCATATTCAAATCCATTGATTAGCATCGAGCCTAAGGCAGTGAAGTTTTCGTACTGTTTATTTTCCACTGCTGATAGTTTGCCTTTTAATGTTATGTCGGTGATAAATGTTCCGTTAAGCTTTTCGTTTTCCGCTAAAGGATAAAATTCAGAAACTTTTGCAAGATCAAGTTGGCCTTTGAGCTGTCCATTAATGTCAGGATCGGAAATTGGAGTTTTTACCAAAAGGCTGATATTAATGGGATTTTCAGCCATTTTTAAATTAAGTCTTGAAACATCGATGAGCGTATTATCGGCATCACCTCCACGGTTTGAAATCCTGGCTTTAATATCAATATCTGTCACGGCTTTGGGCAGGTCAGGATATTTGAACATGCCGTTATCCACTGATAGATTTAATGCAAAAGCTGGCAAGTTGTTTTCATTATATAAACCTTTAACATGCCCTTCCAATGATAAACTTCCATCAGTTTCAATACTTTGGAAATCCTTTGCATAAATAGCCGGGACTAAAGAAAGAATGTTTTTGAAATTAGTTTTTGGAGCATTGAAAGTAAGTACAAGGTTGATATCCTCATTGACCATTGAAACTGAGCCGTCAAAATTAATGACAAGTTCATTTAGCTTTAGCTCATTTTTACTTACTGTGTAAATTTCATTTTTTAAATCGGCTTCAATATCGGCTTTGTATTTGATATTTGTTTTAGAAAAATAGTTTACACCTCCAAAATTTAAGGTAAACTGATCAATGGTTGTGTTTGTCCTGAGCGTTGTAAAATCTGAAGTCAGGTTGCCCATTAAACTATGATTTAGCCCTATAATCTCAAGGAGCATACCTGATTTATCGTCTTTATAAATCACTTTTCCATCTTGAATTTCAAACTTTTTAAGT
>JAIOTR010000059.1 GCA_021106665.1 Bacteroidales bacterium | reverse complement strand
GTACAATGGACTCCCCAAAGCAAAATATAGTATCTGACCCCAGGTCAAGATCTTCCCAGGCAAACGGATATATTTCAATAAGGATAGAATCAATTGAGGTACACCCAAATTCATTTTCCACTTCCACCCAGTAAATCCCAGAGGAACTAATAACAATAATAGAATCATTTGATCCTGTGTTCCAGATGTATGATAAATATCCGCCTCCTGCATTCAGGATTAAGCTATCTCCTAAACATAAAAGGGTATCGTTACCGAGGTTAATTATTGGCGATGGAAAAAGTTCAATGTTAATGGTGTCGGAATATACACAACCTATATTATCAATTACTTCAACCCAGTAAGTCCCGTAAGTATTAACTACAAATATTGAATCTGTTGAGCCGTTCTGCCATAGATAAGAAACATATCCTGCTCCCGGATAAAGGATTACAGAATCATTGGTACACATTAGCGTGTCGTTGCCCAGGTCTGGAGGTAGGCCATCTCCGACCAACACATAAAGCGAATCCAGCAAATCATCATTGCAGCCATCAGCCTGTAAATAAATATAGCCCGATTGATCACCAAAGTTGACGAGAATGGTGGTATCGGAAAAGTTTTGTGAAATAGTGGCACCTTCGGGCAAAATCCATAATAAGTCAATGAGTATATTAGGGTTTATAGAATATACAACATTGGTTGCGAAGGCGCATACGGTATCTTCACCGATAATTTCCAAATCATCAATACAAATATATTCGTATGGGAAGTCTAAATCATCAATAACTATATTATGATTTGGATATTCCTCGTCGGATCCTATTGTGAAGTTTATTATATTTACCTCCGGAGAGACTATATTTACTATCATATCAGTAATTTCAGCGCCACAACATGAATTTCCATTTTCATCTGTTTTGATGATAAAATTATCATAGTTCCCGCTTCCATAACTTTTGGTTTGCGAGACTATAATGCAACCACCATCATTGGTTTTTTCCAGAAAAGATCTTCCTCCCTCATCATACTCACCACCAAAAGTAAAGGCTCCTATAACATTACCATTGTCATCAATATTCAATAATAAAGCATCGTAGCCTCCTGCTCCGAAACTACTTGTATATGCTGAAATAAAATAGCTGCCATTATTCACTTTTTTAATTTCAAAAGCTTTATCATCATTTTGGCCTCCGTATGTTTTCGACCAAAGTAAATTACCATCCGAATCGATTTTGCTAACCAGGATGTCGTAATTTCCAGCTCCATAACTATTTGTATATCCTACAGATAGATATTTGCCATCAATTGTTTCGATGATATCAAACCCCCAGTCTTCATTTGACCCGCTGTATTTTTTTGACCAAACCAAATTCCCGTTTTCATCTATTTTCAATACTACTATTCTATTATTCTGATCGTTATAATCTTTTTGGCCACCTATAATAATAAAATGTCCATCACTGCATCGTTTAATAGACCTGGAATATTCCCTGAGACCTTCACCAAAGGTTTTAGTCCATAAAAAATTCAAATTCTGATCCATGCGGGCAATGCAAATGTCGACCAAAGAACCGGCAAATGACCAGGTACTTCCGGCCAGCATATATTCATCATTCAGGGTTAATTCCATATCCATTATTTCATCATCATGATATCCTCCAAAAAAGTTCTCAGAAAGTATGTCTCCGTTTTCATCTATTTTTATGATGTACCAATCGTCATATGAAGGAGCACTATTTAAAATCCAGGCAGCGATCATATATCCACCTGATGGATTGATCATTATATTATAGGCAGCATCTCTTATTGAAGTTCCCAATACTTTTGACCAGATAATACTACCATTTGTATCTATTCTGGTGATGCTGATATCTTTATTTCCACTGCCAAAGCTTGATGTCATGCCAAGAACAAGATACTCGTTATTCGCGGTCTGGATCACGCTTCTTGATTGTTCCTCGTTGTTACCCCCGAAAACAGTTTGAAACAGTTCCTGGGCAGACAGAAGTTGGGAAAGAAAAAACAGAATTCCTAAACTAATATGAAAAACAAAATTTCTAATCAATTTTTTAGGATTAAGAAAATATTTTTAATTCTATCTTTATCGCAAAAGTGTCACATTCCCTTTCTTCTCAATTAAATAACCATCTTCACAAATTGCTTTTAAATAATATGTGTAAACTTCCATTTCCTGTTTATTGCTGTGAGTATCACCATTCCAGCTTTCTTTGCCTGTAGGATCATCGGTTTCAAATACCAATTCTCCATAACGGTTAAATATTTTTAAATCCAGTATCATTAATCCTGAAACTAAAACTCTTAATACATCATTGACCTGATCGCCATTTGGACTGAAAGCTGTTGGTAATTCAGCTACACAAGCCGGGTATTCATCAATCAGAACAGTATCGGTGTTTGAACAACCTTTGTATTCAACAAAAACCCAGTATTCTTTCCCTCCTTCAATTCCGACAGCCTCAATGAATTGAGTAGATTCTCCTGTTGACCATTCATAAAAATCGGCAGGTGCTCCGGCATCAAGGATCACAAATTCACCATTGTAAATAATCTGATCCGGTCCAAGATTGACAACAGGGGTGGGTAATACTTCAAGGAAAACAGTGTCCCTGTTTTTACAACCATTCTCTCCTGTTACCTGCAGCCAGTAATTTCCGGTTATATTTGCATTGATGTTAGGATTGGTACTCCCTGTGTTCCACAAATATTCAATATAATTTCCAATCGGATCGAATTCAACAGATTCTCCTTCACAGATTTCCCTGTCTTCGCCTAAGTCTATTTCAGGTGCGGGAAGAAGTTCTACGATAACCTGGCCGGGAACCTCACAATCTTCTGAATAGATAACCATTAATTCATATACTCCGGGTTCGGTTACGGTATATGTCGGGCTTATGGTTCCATCGCCCCACTGGTATATTGTATTAGGGTTACCGTTGAAATTTTCGGTGTTTAAAACCAGTGTGTCACCCTCGCATAAATAGGCGTTTTCAATACCCAATCCATAAATATACCCGGGTGCATTATCCCAGATCCATCCTGAATTATTGGAAATATCGGTGCTATGGCCTCCTGCATAAAATACAGCGCCACCGGTGGCATTAATATCTTTCATGTTGATAAAGTCCCCGGAAACCGTATCGGAACTCATCAATATTGTTGCCTGATCTCCTGTTGAGGAAGATTTTAAAATAATTGGAAAGCAGTTATTACCACGGATGTTAAATTGATGATTTACGGTTTGAGTTTGACCACTTGTCAGTGTATAAGTATTCCCGGGGGTAAAGGTCAGGGTATCGAAAATATTTGCACCCCCAAGATTACCCCAATCCAACAGCAGAGCGTCATTTACAAGGTTGTCGCCAAAAATATTGGCATGTTTATAAATAACCAGATTGTCTTCGATGATATTGATCCCATTTATGGTTCCTTGGTCAAATATACTAACAGAGCTTTCAAAAACATTATTACTGTTAATTAGCCCTGATCCGTAAATATTTACAAAACTTTTAAATAGATTATCTCCTTGAATGTTTCCGTTACCATAAATAATAGTAGTATCAATTGTATTTGCTCCGGTGATATTTCCTGAGCTGTTAAATATTGCAGAATTAACAACACACGAACCTGAAATTGTTCCATTCCCATCAAAAATCGCAGATTTTACACGATGTTCCCCTCCCTGTAAAGTGCCAGTATTTTTAAACCATGCAAAATTGATGGAATCATTGTTGTAAATAATTCCCATAGATGCTTCAACGATAACGGTATCGATGCTGCAATTACCACGAATGTTTCCCTCCGGAAGAGCATAAAAGTTTATATCATCGAACAGGCAATATACACTGTCGTTTGTAATAAGCGAGAGAAATACCATCGGATAACCGTGAATATTTACATCATTGTATATCAGTGTGTCGGTATTAACAGACAAACTATCACAAAAACTTTGAAATAGATATCCGGCATTTATGATACTCGAATCACCGTCAAAAGTCAGGTTTTCCGCATTGATTACCCAGGTGGCATTGACGATAAGTTCGGATTCACCCAAAAGTATTGCACGATGATTGGTATCGGTTGAATAGAAGTTTTCACAAAATATACTTTGATCATTGGTAATAAAACTGCCATGAATAAGGTTGATGTCAAAGTCAGTTGCAAAACTATCAATCATAGTCCAGCCACCCTCTCTTCCCTGGAATACAATGTGGTTATTAAATGACTTTCCTTTGGTTTCAATGGTTCTTCCTTCTTCAGTCGATTCAAAATAAGTTATTCCCTCATAATTAAGATTCATGGAGTTATTAAATAGCAACGACCCATAGATGTACAGATCATTTTCCAGGCCACCTGTAAATACCGGATCAAAGTTATCTGAACCAGCCCAGCTCATATTCCGGCAGGTGGCGTTTTCAAGATCAAGGAAGACAGTATCACTTTGGGATAAAAATGAATTTTCATCAAAATAAACATCATCAATGGGGGAGGGGATACAGTAAGGACCCTGCCCGCCACTTACCGAAGCCCAGTGTAATGAATCGCTCCAGTTTCCTGTGCCTCCAACCCAGTAAAGCGCCAGTGATTCACCCATGGTGATATCCCAGTTTTCGTTGTTGCCGAGGTCGATGGAATTATCTGCAATAAAAGGTGTACTCCCTAAAGCATGGATATCGCGAATGTTGGCATATTCAATCTCAACATTGCCATTCGTTTTCTCAATAAATGCCTGTTTACCATCAAAATCCGACATAAGGAAAATGCTTCCTGTGCATCGTCCGTTGGCATTCCAATTGTTATTGATGGTTTGTGTGGAGTCATGCCCAAAAATATATTTCT
>JAIOTR010000400.1 GCA_021106665.1 Bacteroidales bacterium | reverse complement strand
TTTATGAAAGACTTGTCGCACAAACGGAAAATGCGTTAAGTATTCTACTGGGAAACAATCCGGGTAAAATTGAAAGAGCCCATACCTTAAAAGATGAGTTGATCCCTCCCGAAATCCCTTCAGGAATCCCTTCAACTGTTTTGGCCAGAAGACCTGACATTAATCAGGCAGAGCAAATGCTGATAGCTCAAAATGCACGAATTGGTGTAGCTGTTGCCATGCGTTTTCCTTCTATCAACTTAACAGGGATGCTTGGTGCAGCGAGTAGCGATTTAAGTACACTGGTAACAGGCGATGCATTGGTTTGGTCAATGGGTGCAGGAATTGTTGGTCCGATATTTCAATTTGGGAAAAACAAACGAAGAGTAGATATTGAACGTCAGCGTATGTACCAGGACAGCCTTTATTACGTGCAAACCATTCTTCAGGCTTTTAGGGAAGTAGATGATGCTTTGATTGAAATTAATACCCTGGAAAGAGAATCCATTGCAAGACAAAGACAAATAGCTGCTGCAGAAAATGCTGCTATGCTTTCTCAAGAACGATACGATGGCGGAGTAACAAGTTTTTTGGAAGTATTGGATTCTGAAAGATCAAAATTTAATGCAGCCCTGGCTGCTTCCGAAGTTTATCAAATGTATCTGAATGCATATGTTTTTTTATATAAAGCGCTTGGCGGAGGATGGATTTCTGAAGAAGAGATGAATCAGGCAACTCAAAATCAATAGTGACATTAGAACCTGTTAATTAGGTTATTGTTGAATCATTTTCAAAATATCATTCCCTACTATGCTTTCAGGGTAAAGATCGGCTAGTTTTTGAGCAACAGGTTTTGCTTTTTCAAATTGATTTGTTTTGACATAAAAATCAGCCAGGGCAAATAAAAAATCAAAATTATCCGGTTCAATAATTAATGTTTGTTTTAAAGCTTTTTCAGCTTTGTTATTTTGATTTTGATATTGGTAGATCAAGCCCAGGTTATAGAATACTCGTGCCCGATCTGGCATTAACCTACCTGCTTGTTCAAGATAATTAACCGCTTCATCGTATTTCTGCATTTCTGCAAGTAACAAACCCAGTGAATAATAAACATCCAGTATTTCAGGATGATTTTCCACTACATTCTTTAACAATATTTCGGCCTTCTCGTTTTCACCTTGCTGGTTATAAATCATAGCCAGGTTTACTTTGGCAGGATAGAAAAGATTATCAATACGGATAGCAGCTTTATATTGTTCCATTGCCTTGGTTGGGTCGCCGGTATTATTATAAAAATTTCCCAGGTTATGCCTGCTGGCAGCAAAATCTGCTGAATATTCCATTGCTTCCCTATATTCTTCTAACGCATTTTGTAATGCTCTTTTACTTTTTTCAGGAAATTGTTCTTCTGGCACCATTGACAAGACCACTGCCACTTCAAACCGCACTGCTTTTACCGGATCGTTTAATAGCGGAATCAAATCATCCACATCTTCCATGGAAGAGAGTGGAAAATGATGTATTGCAGTGTAGCGAATCAGTGATTCCATATCTTTCAAACTATTCTTCAGAGCAATTTTACTACTATCAGGATAATTTTCACCGATAAGAGACAATGCTGTAGCCCTGACAATGACAGGATACAGATCATCTGTTGTCAACCTAAGCAGTTTATCAAAAGCGCCTGGTAGCATATGTGTACCTGCGGCAAGGGCAATCCCATAATGGGGGTTAGCGCTTTCACCATACCACTTTTTCAAATATCCGGCAGCCCACGTATTACTTTGGTTTGCATGGCATTGTGTACAGGCATTGGGCGTTTCCAATTGATCTGACAAATCAGGACGCGGCACCCTAAAACTATGATCTCGGCGGTAATCCACACCCATGTAATATCTGCCCGGCATGTGGCAGTTGATACATTGTGCTCCATCGCCAACGTTGCTTTCTTTTCCAAACTCATCTACTACCATCAAAGAAGCTTCTCCTGCATATTTATGGAAATGATGGTTATATGTGTCGTAAACATCTGACCTGTGGCATTGCAGGCAAAGATCATTACCGTTTAAAATAAGTTTTCCACTATGCACATTATGGCAATCGTTACATTTCACATCCTCCATATACATGCGGCTTTGTGTGAAAGACCCGAAAACATAATCCTCTTCCAGTATCTGGCCATCTGAAAAATACATGGGCTCGCGTGGCAGTTCAGGGATCATGTGATCCAGCAAGTCAGTCCAGTCAAAATCATAATCTTTTAATGCACTCCTGCGTGTATGGCATCTCGCACATAAATCTACATATCTTCTGTTGTCAATGTCGTTGGTTTGCACAATCAATCCGGTATTTGTATTTTGAGGCCTGGCCATTTCAGGTAAATTTGCCCACTTGAGATGCTCAGAAGATGGACCATGACAGGCTTCGCAACTTACATTTATTTCTGACCAGGTAGTATTAAAAGTTTCTGTGTTGATGTCAAAACCCTTTTTTAGGTTAGTAGAGTGGCAATCGGCGCACATACCATTCCAGTTTTGAGCCTGGTTAGTCCAGTGTAACCAGTTGGTATGGTCAACTTCCTCATCAGGGTAAACAGCCCCGGCCATATGATACCATGATTTTGAAATGGTATCCCACGTAAGTGGCAGTGTTTGAAGCCTGCCACCAGGAAATTCCACCAGGTACTGTTGCAACGGGTGGGAGCCAAAGGTATATTTCACTTCAAATTCCTGCATATTTCCATCAGGTCCATCCGTGTAAACGTAATACCTATTATCTCTTTTATAAAACTTATGAACTTCACCATTATATTCAAATTCAGCATTATTGAAATCGCCCCTGACAGATGAATCATTGGCAAAATCCATGGCCAGATCATGGTCAGATCCGATCCAGAGGTCGTATTCCAGTTTATGGCAATCTATGCAAGTTTCTTTTCCTACAAAATGGGGTTCAAAATTTAATTTTATAGAGGTGCTATCCAAATATATATGCTTAAATAAATAGATAGGTACTGACAAAACAATAAATATTGTTGCAATCACACCCCAGTTAATCCATTTATTTTTATGATCCATTTGTTGATTAAGCATATGTAATTTGTGAACGATCAAAAGCAAGCCTTCTGACAGGTTTGCCAATATCAACTTTAACTTTCCCTTCTTCAATAATCACCGGAAAAGTATCCAGTGGCCTCGGTGCCGGTGGGTTAATTACCACTCCATTTTTATCAAATGAAGATGCATGGCAAGGACACATAAACTCTTTTTTATCTTCATTCCACAATACCGAACAACCGAGGTGAGTACACTTCAGGGAAATGGCCATAAATCCACCATCACTGAATCGGGCCAGGTAAAATTTACCGCTACGAAATGGGAAAACGGAGTTCAGCTTGAAATCGGCCACATTTCCTGCAACTACCAGGGTTTGTGTTGTCCCAGATAAATTTCGTTTTCCCGGAGCAAAAAATCCTGAAAATACAGCCAACATTTCTATTCCTGCAACAATACCAAGTATTCCCCAGATTCTTTTAAGAAAGCTACGCCGGGAAGTTGCGGGTTGTGAGTTTCGAGTTTCAAGTTTTGAGTTTGTATGTATATTTTTTTCTTTCATTTTAAATATTCCAAGGTTGTGTTAAAACCATTCCTTCCCCTCTGAACCATATTCCAATGATTGATAAAATAATATATCCCATTATAAAGACCGTAAACAGAGCCACAATTATCTCATGAACTGAAGCTTTAAACTTTCGAAAAAGGTAAAACACATAAATACCTAACGACCCTCCAAGTAGGATGAATGGGAAAAGTCCTTCACTAATACCTTTCGGCCAGCCGGGAAGCCAGTCTTCAATATGTAAGATATATTCTTCTAATAAGACTGCTGCAGGTGTCAGGATTAATGCTAAAATCGCTGCCTGCAAAGCAAGTTTTTTCCCTTTTTCAGAATGAAACCATTCTCCCTGTCTTCCTTCTCTAATAGCAAACGGAAACCAGATTAAACCACCAAAAAAGAACAGCGGAATAACCACAAATGCAAAGAAAGGATGGATGTGCAGCAGCAACTCCTGGATACCCATAAAATACCAGGGCGCTTTCGCCGGATTAGGACTGTAGGCCGGATTTGCCCGGTCTTGGAGAGGTGCATTCAACAATGCACTCAACAAGAATATTATTGCTATCAAAATTAATCCTGTAACCAACTCTTTAAGCACAAGGTTTGGATAGGAAGGAACCCTGTAATCACTTATTCCTTCATAAACAGCAACACCCTTCGCTTTACGAACTTTCCAAAAATGCCAAATCATCAGTAATATCATTGTGATAGGAAGTATGCCCGTATGAAAATTATAAAAATTCAATAAGGTGGCTGAACCAACATCATTACCTCCCCTTACAATTCTTAACATTCCTTCACCGATAAATGGAATATACGACAACATATTGGTTGCAACCGTCACTGCCCAGAAAGAGAGCTGATCCCACGGCAATAAATACCCTGTGAAGTTTGAAAAAATCACCAAAATGAGTAAAGCAATACCGATGATCCAGTTTACCCGTCTTGGAACAAAAATGGCCTGGGAGTAAAACACCCGCACGAAATGGAGAAAGGCAATAATCACGAAAAAAATTCCACTCCAGTGATGTATGTTCCTAACAAACCCCCCAAATAAAATGCTATTTTCAATATATAAAATGGAATCATAGGCCTTGTCCGGTGAAGGGACATATGCGAATCGTAACAAAATACCTGTCAGTGACTGTATCAGAAATAATAGTAATGCCATTCCACCCAAACCAAATGTGCGGTTAAATTTGATGGAATCTATTAAAACTGTTGCAGGGTGAATGTGCAGCACAAAGTTTGACCGTTTTTTTATTTTAAGCTTTGGCTGATCCTGCATTCTTTTCTATAAATTTAAATTAGGTAGGTGTAAAAATAGTTAAATAATTATCTTATCATCTAAATTTACAGCCTGAAAACAAATTATATTGAAAATCCAAAAGGGATTTTAACATTTATAGATATGTTTCTTCCCGGGTTATAAAATCCTAAAGGTTTTAATGTTGATAAATGGTCGAAATAATTACGGTTGAAAATATTATTAGCAATAATATCAAAATTTAAAATCTGGGCACCAATATTTATTGCAAATCCAATACCTGCATCAAATAAAGTATATCCACCGGTGTAAGCTTCATATGGAGCTGGAAAATCCTGGTCAAAGATCACTTTTGTTCCAGCCTTAATATAAAAATTCCGGAATTTCCAGAAATTGTTTTTACTCCAGTTAATTTCAAAATTCACACTATTTTGTGGAATAAATGGCAGGTTTTCGCCATTAGACTGCTTTCCTCTGATGAAACTGTAATCACCCTTTATTCGGAGATCATGAGCGATCAGAACCTCGGCCATGGCTTCAAATCCATAAAGTTTGGCATCGTTTTGAGAATAGCGGTAAATGAGATCTCCATCATCTGTAGTATCTGCTGTAGGAGCAAGATAAATATATTGAAGGATATAATTATAAAATCCAGCTACATCAAACATAAAATGTTGCGAGTGAAAATGCACACTCA
>JAIOTR010000135.1 GCA_021106665.1 Bacteroidales bacterium | reverse complement strand
ATGCCTAGGGCTTCTGTAGCTGCTTTAAGGGAACCATGCTCCTTAATAGCTTTCAGGATTTTCCATTTCCCATCGCCCATAATTCCACTACCATCTTCTGTTGAAAGCCAGATTTTATAATTGAATCTGATTTTATCAATTGATTCGTTAATAGACATAAATAAAAAATTTCTACAAAAATACGGAAACTCTCTTTGTTTTAAATTGAGATCTATTAGCTGACAAACATCGGAAACTCAGCCATCATTTTTAATACCGGAAATTATCCGATCGATAAAGCAAAACCTTACAAGTTGAAGAAAATCAGTGCTAAAAAACTTATAAGGTTGAAATCACATCTAAAAAACAAGTTAGAAATTATCTTATTCCTCGCTTTTTTACTATTTTTACAAAACAATCATTCAAACCTGGTTATCATGAAAAATAAGATCATCCTCCTGTTTGCTCTAATGCTTACCATTCTAATAGCCATTGAGGCAAAAGGTTCTGAAAAAATTGACAACTCAGAAGACCTATACGCCTTTCTTTATGTTTACGTTAGCGATTCCATAACTGGGGAGCCCTTAATTGGTATGACAGTAAATGTTGGTTCATATACAGGTATAACCGCAAGTTTCGGATTAATAATATTCGCCATTCCGGCAGGTACATACAATTATGAAGTGGAGGGAAATTGTGACTACTATTCAAAGTCAGGTAATGTTACACTGGCATTTGGACAAACTGTAACATTGTATGTTAAACTCTTACCAGCAAATCAGGAACCACCAGAAAATTTTACTGCCAATTCTGTGGAAGATTTCGTTTTATGCACCTGGGAACCACCTGATATTTCAGGACCTTCACATTCATTTTTAGGATATAACTTATATTGGGATGAATACTTGCTCAACTCATCTTATATCATAGACACTTTCTATCTCATCTATCCTCAATTCCCGTGCGATTACAATGCTTGTATTGAAGCCATATACACACCTAATTATGAGGATACATGTTACTCAGAACAAATTTGCGATACGGTTCATTTTTCGTTATATTCAAATATAGAAGGCACAGTTGTGGACTTTTTCACAACATATCCTATTGAAGGAGCAATTGTAACAATAGGTAACCATATGGATACAACTAACTCCATAGGTGAATTTGAAGTGGAAAATATACCATTTGGAACATACATATTGTCTGTTTCTGCTGATACTTACGTGAATTTTACAAATGAAAATTTCGAGGTAGATACAATACTTATACAACAAAATATTGAATTAATTCCCATATTACCACCTCAAAATTTAACGGGTGATCATTTTGGAAGTTATAATTATTTATCATGGAGTCCCCCTTTTGCAGGAGAGGGATGGATACATTGGGATAATGGAATTAATACCGGTAATTCCATTGGATTAACTGATGGAGGAACATTTTATGTAGCATCACATTGGAACCCTATGGATTTAACCGACTTTGATGATATGTTCATTACGAAAGTAGCATTTTATCCTTGTAATGATATTAATGCCTCGTATTCTATTAAAATATGGACAGGAGCAAATGCAACAAATCTTGTATATGAACAGGATGTTATAAATTTCAACGTGGATGAATGGAACGAAATAGCACTTAACGAATCAGTTCAAATTGATGTAAATAATGAACTTTGGTTTGGTTATTCAGTTACGCATGAAGCTGGAATTTTTCCTGTTGGTACTGATGATGGTCCGGCTATTCAATATAATGGTGATATGATATCATTTGATGGGTCTATCTGGGAATCGATGGCTGCTTCCTATAATCTGGATTATAACTTTAATTTAAAGGCATTTGTTTCATTTCTACCTAATAATTGCAAAACTCAGAAGAAACATAACTTTGCAAAAAACTTTTTAGGGTACAACATTTACAGGTCTGTTCTTTTTGATCCTTTCGATAAGATAAACATGGAGCCAGTTACAGATACGACTTATATAGATAATGATATCTTACCATACCCAACATGGTATTATTATGAATATTATGTAACGGCAGTGTATGATGAGGGTGAATCAGATCCTTCCAATATATTTACTTTATTAATTATTGGAACTGATAAATATCAAAATGAAGATGATTACTTTTCAATATATCCTAATCCTGCAGATGATTTGATAAATATTAAATTCAATTCGGTAATAGAAGGTCACATTTTAATAGAATTGTTGGATATTTCAGGTCAGAAAGTTTATCAATGGGAAACAGTACAAGCAAATTCAGAAAACTTAACAGTCAATGTAGAAAGCATTCAACCGGCAATCTATTTCCTGAAGATAAACTCTTCAGATTTTAATACAATTCGAAAAATAATTATAAGATAGAAAACTGTTTGTAACCTTAATAAATGCGATTGTAATCCCATTAAGCAAACATCGGAAACTCACCCATCATCTCATTCACCTCTTTCCTTACTTTCGGAATCAGGTCTTCATTTTCAATATCTGAAATAACCTGGTCAATAAAATCAACAATAACAGGCATGTGTTCTTCTTTCATGCCTCTTGTTGTAATCGCAGGTGTTCCAATCCGTAATCCTGAAGTCTGGAAAGGTGAACGACTGTCGAACGGAACCATATTTTTATTCACGGTTATATCTGCTAAAACCAGCATATTTTCTACTTTTCTTCCTGTTATTTCCGGAAATTTATTTCTGAGATCAATCAGCATCAAATGATTATCTGTTCCATCAGAGATCACGTGATATCCCTTTTCAATAAAGGCATTGGCCATCACTTCAGCATTTTTCTTTACCTGTATCATATAATATTTGTATTCTTTAGTAAGAGCTTCACCGAATGCTACAGCTTTGGCAGCAATGACATGCTCCAGCGGTCCACCCTGAATACCTGGGAAAACGCCCGAGTTAAATAAGGAGGACATTTTCCTGATAACTCCCTTAGGAGTTGTTTTTCCAAACGGATTATCAAAGTCCTGCCCCATCAAAATAATACCTCCACGAGGGCCACGAAGAGTTTTGTGAGTTGTAGAAGTAACAACATGACAATATTTTAGTGGATCATTCAATAATCCAACAGCAATCAAACCGGCAGGATGAGCAATATCAGCCATCAAAAAAGCACCGATCTTATCAGCAATTTCCCGCATACGCTTATAATCCCAATCGCGTGAATAAGCGGAAGCGCCTGCAAGGATTAGCTTTGGTTTATCACGTAAAGCAACTTCCTCCATTTCATCATAATCTACGATGCCTGTATCTTCTTTAACCTTATAAGCAATTGGTTTATATAGAATACCTGATGAATTAACATGAGATCCATGAGACAGGTGTCCACCATGCGAAAGGTCAAGTCCCATAAAAACATCACCGGGTTTTAATAATGTAAGAAAAACAGCCATATTAGCCTGTGCTCCGGAATGGGGCTGCACATTGGCCCACTCAGCGCCAAACAATTCCTTCAGCCTGTCAATGGCCAACTGTTCAGTTTCATCCACATGCTGGCAACCACCATAATATCGTTTACCGGGATAACCCTCCGCATATTTATTTGTCATAATAGATCCCATGGATTCCAACACCTGATCGCTGACAAAATTTTCCGATGCGATTAATTCAATTCCATACTTTTGCCGTTTGGCTTCCTTTTCGAGGATTTCAAAAACTAATGAATCTCTTTTCATTATATTTATTTTAACTTATTTATCAAGAAAATTTGTAATTATAATGACAATCATATTTGTCAAGAGTTGCACAAAATTATGAAAATTATTTTGCCTGCCATTTTGAATGAAATATTTTTTCTGAATTCATGTTTTAATGTGAAATGCAGTTTTTTTTAATATGTTTGCTGAATGATAGATTTTGACAAATTTGAACTGGATAACGGACTAAAAGTAATTGTCCATAAAGATACATCTACACCCATTGTAGCAGTAAACATTCTTTATGATGTTGGTGCCAGGGATGAGGATCCGGCCAAAACCGGATTTGCACACCTATTTGAGCATTTAATGTTTGGAGGCTCGGTGAATATCCCAAAATATGATGTACCCTTAGAAAAAGCCGGCGGAGAGAATAATGCTTTTACAAATAACGACATTACCAATTATTATCTTACCATCCCAAAGCAAAATCTTGAACTGGCTTTCTGGCTTGAATCAGACAGAATGTTAGACCTTGCCTTTTCTGATCGCAGTCTTGAAGTTCAGCGAAATGTGGTAATTGAAGAATTTAAACAGTCGTATCTGAATCAACCTTATGGCGATGTATGGTTGTTACTCAAACCATTGGCGTATAAAGTTCATCCTTATCAGTGGTCCACAATAGGCAAGGAGATATCTCATATTGAAAACGCCAGAATGCAAGATGTTAAAGATTTTTACAACAAATATTATAATCCTGGTAATGCTATCATGACCATAGCCGGAGATATTAAAATGAAGGATATTGAGATGTTGGCTAATAAGTGGTTTGCTCCTGTTAATTCGTCCAAAACTCCGGCCAGGAATTTACCAATGGAACCAATACAAAAAGAAGAAAGAAAGCTTGAAGTTAAACGCAATGTTCCTTTTGATGCTATTTATAAAGCGTATCATATGTGTGCACGAACTGATAAGGATTATTACGCTACCGATCTATTGTCGGATATCCTCTCAAACGGGAACTCCTCACGACTTTTTAATCGTCTAATAAAAGAAAAAAGGCTTTTTAGTGAATTACATGCCTATATTAGCGGAGATATTGACAATGGTTTATTTATTATAGATGGCAAGCTTGTAAAAGGAAAAAAAATGGAAGAAGCAGAAAATGCCATTAATAAGGAAATCGAAATAATCACCAAACAAACAGTGGAAAACGACGAACTTCAAAAAGTAAAAAATAAGATTGAATCAAGTCTTGAATTTTCTGAGATGAATGTTCTGGATAAGGCAATGAATCTCTCTTATTCTGAATTGTTGGGTGATGCCGGCCTGATTAACCACGAAAAATTAAAATACCAGGCAGTTACAGAAAAACAACTTCTTCGTAGTGCACAAGAAGTTTTCAGACAGGATAATTGTTCAACGCTTTATTATTATGCTATTTAGTACATGATTGATTTGAATCGCAATACACAACCTGAAATTAAGCTGGTTAGTAAAATTAATCTTCACCAGCCTGAAGTAGTTCATCTTCAAAATGAAATACCTGTTTATCTTATCAATACGGGAACACAGGATTTAGTAAAGATCGAATTTATATTTAATGCCGGCAACCGGTATGAGAAAGAGGTTTTAGTTTCGAGATTTTCCAACAAGATGCTAAAGGAAGGAACAAAAAATTTCTCTTCAAATGAGATCGCAGAGAAGATTGATTACTATGGCGCCCATTTGCAGTGTTCTTCTGAAAAAGACAATGCTTATGTTACCTTATATTGTCTTAATAAACATCTCGAAAAAATTCTTCCTGTAATTGAAGAGGTAATATTCAAGCCCGTATTCCCGGAAAAAGAACTTCAAATCCTGAAGCAGAATCAAAAACAGGAATTCATTGTAAATAGTGAAAAAGTCAAATATGTTGCCAGTTGGAACTTTAATGAATTACTTTTCGGTAAAGATCATCCGTATGGAAGATTAATAACCGGTGAAGATTTTGAGAATGTTGACTTACCTAAATTGGTTAATTTCCATAAGGAGACATACCGGGTAGATAAGTGCAAAATTATTATTGCGGGTAAAATACCCAACAATCTTGTTGAATTGCTAAATAAACATATTGGAATTTACGGCAGTTCAAATTATAATATGAATACCGGAGAGTTCTCAATAAAATCGGAGCAGGAACAAAATAAACATATTAAAAGGGATAATGCAATACAATCGGCTGTTAGAATAGGAAAAATACTATTCAATAAAAAACACCCTGATTTCATGAAGTTAAAAGTGCTGAATACTATACTTGGTGGTTATTTTGGTTCAAGATTGATGACAAATATTCGTGAAGAAAAAGGATATACCTATGGAATTGGATCAGTTTTGATTTCATTACAACAGTCAGGTTATTTTTTTATTACTTCAGAGGTAGGTGCAGATGTAACACAAAATGCTATTGATGAAATATATAAGGAAATCAGCAAATTACAAGAAAACAGGATTCCTGAAACGGAATTAAACCTCGTTAAAAATTACATGCTCGGTTCTTTCTTAAGGAGTATTGATGGGCCTTTTGCCCTTTCTGAGAGTTTAAGGGGTTTAATCGAATACGATTTGCACAATAATTTCTACGAAAATTTCATTAATATAATTCAAAATATAAGTACTGAAGAATTGAGGAGCCTGGCTTGTAAATATTTTGATAAAGATTCGCTTTATGAACTAAGAGTTGGGCGTTAAGAAAGCAAAAGGGAAATAAATATTTTCAATCATTCTGATGTAATAATCAGCTGGAGCATGATAAAAAATATCATCCAAATTAGTTTGTTATTGTTAACGGTTAATCTTTTCGGCCAGGTAGACGCCGGTGAGGATATTATCATCAGCGCAGGATTACCTGTTACACTTTCAGGAACATATGAAGGGTATACCGGACTGCCTATTACAGGCCAGGATGATTATTTTGTCGGGCCATTTGATATTGGATTCAATTTTATTTATTTTGGCCAAACACACAACCAGTTTGCTGTAAGCCCGAATGGTCTTGTAAGTTTTGATATCCCTGACATTATCAATCTCAGCCACCAGGAGGCCACTTCCATTCCCAATAATATATTTATCAAAACTATCATGGGACCTTACCAGGATCTGTTCAGGAAGCCAATACCTCCACACAGCGAGTACATTTATTATTTAACTGTCGGAACTCAACCTAACAGAAAACTTATTGTTGGATGGTGCGATGCCCCAATGTATAGCTGTGAATCACAAAAAGCAACTTACCAAATAGTCCTTAACGAATCGGATAATACCATTGTGAACCATCTCATCTCAAAGCCTTATTGTGCATATCTGCAAAACAAAGCCACTCATGGCTTAAACTATGATGATGACCTCGGAGTAGCTGTTCCGGGAAGAAATGTTACTTCATGGACTGCAAGTAATGAAAGTTGGTTTTTTGAGCCAAATGGTTCAAATGATTATTTTATTTCAAACATAGATTTTGAGCCGGAGGTTATCGTACCTAAAGGCAAAATTGATTGGACCTGGTATAAAAACCAGTATCCTGGCGGGGATATTGTGAGCACAAGCCAATCCATGGTAGTGTATCCTATGGAAAGCACCACATATTATATTGAGATTTCACTTTGTGGAGGGTTGACGTATATTGATGAAATTGAAGTTAACGTGATCCCCATTCCCAATGCTTTTAACCCGAACAGTCAGGTAGAAGCAAACAAGACATTTAAACTATTCGCTAACTCAACTGAACAGATCAATAAATTTCAGATGTATATCTATAACCGGTGGGGGCAACTCATATTTGAGACCAATAACATAAATGAAGGATGGGATGGAACTAAAAATGGCAATCCATGTAATTTAGGTGTATACGTTTGGGTAGTATATTATGAAAATAATGAAGGGGAAATTACAAACAAGGGGACTGTGACACTGGTAAGATAAAGATTAATAAGATTATTAGAGTACTTTCTTTTTGAGGTAAGGTTCCTTTAATTCCTTTACTGCAGATTGATAATCTTCTGTAGGATTTAAATAGGAAACTTCATTGTATAGATCTGAAAATTCTTTCACTAAGCGTTTATTTGCCAGTTTACAATATTCAGGATTATTATCAACCAATAAACAATTTCGATTATTTATAAGTGAAGCTATCCCCGTAGAACCGCTGCCTGCAAATGGATCGATTATTAATTTATTTTCTCTTGATAACAATTTGATAAAAAAGGAAGGAAGTTCAACAGGAAAAACGGCGGGGTGTCCCATATTTTTTCCAACGAGAGGCATTGAAAGAACATTAGTAGGAAGCACTTTTTCTTTTCCTACCCACTTGGAAATATTTCTGCCAAAACCACTTTCATTTGAAGAATTATGGCGAGATGAATCATTTTCACCTAATTTATTTAATCGTTTGTTAACCCAGTCACCTACTGGGACAGCAACAGCTTTCTGATCGATGTGAGGACTTGTAGTCTTCGCTAAATGAAAACAATATTCCCACCCATCTCTTAACCTTGTTGGCCAATAGCCAGGCATTGGATTAGGTTTATGCCAGATATAATCATCAATACAATGCCATCCCAAATTAATCAATTTATCTATGGTTTCCCAAACGAACCTATGACGAGTACCTCCAACTATTTTATCTTTTATGTTTATAACCAAACTACCTTTTTCATTTAATGAACTCCAAAATGCATCATGAAATGTCATAAACCAATCTGCATACTTATCAGGAGGGATACTATCATAATGCTTTTTACGTGCATCAGCATATGGTGGTGAAGTAACAATAAGATCAGCAGAATCCTCAAATTCCATAAGGATGCTACGACTATCTCCACACAAGATTAAACACTTGTTTAAATAATTATCAATGTTGTATTTTGATTTTTTATCCAATGATGAACTTTAGGTATTTATTTCTGTCAATTCTATTTTCACTATTTAATAAATCGAGCTTTTCCAATTCCTTTTTTAACAGAATAGAACATTCAGCTTTGAATTTAAGAGTCATAAATGGTAAATAGTTTGAAACGTGCTTGATCGCTATCGTGTAAATCTCAATTGCTTCAAGGCCGGATATGTATGGAAAAATAAAACCCGGACCCCAGAATTCACAATTCAAAGAATAGGGCTTTCCACTTTTATCAGCTTTAGTAGTCCTGTCATCATATCCTTTCAATTTACCCTTTGATGGTGTTGCAATACCTATTACACAAAGATATGGACGGCTAAGATTTTTTTCAGATTTTGCTTCACTTTCTAATCGTCTGATAACACCACTTATATCTTGCCCTCCAACAGTATCTTTTGATTTTTTTATTGACATATATAGCCGCATTCCTTTCTCAAATTTTGGAGTATCGATATCTGCTATGACATCTCCCTCTCTTGAGCCGTCAAATACATGCCATGATTTCCTCATCAGTTCAAGTATAAGATATTGATAAAAGACACCGATGGACATTCTATGACGCTGCATCTCATAACTTACAGCATCAAGTTCAAAAATTTCTTCAGGTTTTAACAATCCCAAAAAATAAGGACTTAATATGGGATCACTCCTTTCTTTCAAATGCTTTATAGTACTGACTACAAGACTCTGAGGTGTTTCATTATAAATTTTAATGTCCCCTTTTTTATTCTTGAGGCATCTTTGAAATGCTGAATCAATGACCACTTCTAATTCTTTTACAGTAATTGGTGGAGTTTTTTTACGATATAAAAAATTAGCAGAAAGTAATAATTGACCTTCTCGGGGATAGGGCTGTAGTAAAAGCTTCTGTGATGAACTTAATGCCATAATTCCAGCACTTTATAAGCACTTAATAAACTATTAATTTTAGAAATAACAAAGTTAATATAAATTGATTACTTAAGGATGAGAATTTGTTTAATGAGGACAATATAAGACAAAAAAAAGCCTCACTTGGAGGCTTTTTTTTATTCTGGTGTTTCACCCGAAATACCTAATTCTGCTTTCACTAACTCAATAATATCATCATTTGGAGTTGCATATAACAAAAGGCCTTCAGTGCTATTGTATATATAAGTATAGCCATTATCTTTAGCGACTTTCTCAACTGCTTCCCTGGCTTTTTCAATGATAGGTGAAGTTAATTCCATTTCTTTGTTTTGCAAATCTTGAGTTGCACTAACCTCAAAAGCATCCATTCTTTCACGTAAGTCATTTATTTCAGCCTCCTTGGTTTGCTTGATGATGGCAGACATACTTTCGGCATTGGCCTGGTAATCCATGAATTTATTCTCAAGCTCCGTTTGCATAGCTGCATATTGCTCCTGAACTGATTTGTTATACTCTTCAAAAAGAATTTTTACCGAATCTAATCCAGGCATCAAACTGTAAAGTGCAGCAAAATCAAGATGTCCTAATTTTATTTTGCTTTGGGCAAAAGAGTTTGATGAAACTCCAATTGCCAATAATATTATAAAAATACTGATTAATTTTTTCATTCTTGTTTTATTAATAGTTAAACGTTTAAAGTTAAAATTGAAGGGCAAAAGTATGGAAATAAATTGAATTGAATATTATAATTTTTATTTCCCTATTATTTTCTTTCACCACTCTGAATAGGTCCCGGATTTCTTCCCCCGGGTCTTTGCGGAGATTTATTTGTCGGTTGTTTGGTTTTTTCTGGTGTACCTTGATAATCGTTTCTTTTCCTGTCTTCTTTTCTAACAGTCCCAAGGACTCCACCCACTGCATCCAACACATCATCGCTGATATCCAAATTTGCATTTACATACAAAATAGTTAAACTTCCGGCTTTATCAAAAACAAAGGCATAGTTCTTTTCGGTTGCTATATCTTCAATTGCATTGTATATTTTTTCCTGTATTGGCTTCACAAGTTCTTCTCGTTTTAAAAACAGATCGCCATCTTTCCCAAACCGCTGATTTTGGAGGTCTTTAACTTGCTTTTCAAAAGCAATTATTTCATCTTGTTTTTTCTTTTTAATATCCTCAGGCATCAATACGGCTTCAGCTTGGTAAGTTTTGAGCATTTTTTGAATCTCTGCATATTTTTCCTCTATTTCCTCCTGGTATTCTTCAGCTAAATCATCAAGCTGATTCTGGGCATCCAAATATTCCGGGATGTTATCAAGTATATATTCTGTATCAACATATGCATATTTTTTTTGAGAAAATACGAATGTGCTTGAAAAAACAATTAATAAAGTGGCAATAAAATATCTGTTCATTACACTATCCTCCCGATATTTAGATTACTATTATGAAGCAATTTTATATTAAGTTCCAGTATGTAACGTAACATTTGTATAATTCTGTATGATTTATTAAAACTTTAGTCGATGGATTGATTAATTGAGAAATGAAATTGCCCCTTGTTAGCATCCGGCAAACCCGGAACATCATCAAATCCATAGCCCCAGTCAAGTCCCAAAATTCCAAACATGGGTAAAAACACCCTGACTCCAAATCCTGCCGCTTTATATACGTAAAACGGATTGAAGTCATCAAATGTCAGCCAGTCATTACCAGCCTCAAGAAATGCTGCTACAAATATGGTAGCATTTGGATTAAGCGATAACGGATATCGTAATTCCAAGGTGTATTTAGTGTAAACTGTACCACCGGTGTTTCGGCTTCTATAATAATAAGGTGTCAGTGTTTCATTCCCATATCCTCGCATACCGATGATATCCCTGCCATCCAAATTATTATATCCTGACAATCCATCACCCCCCAGATAGTACCTTTCAAAAGGTGTAATACCAATTGTAGAATTGTAGTTACCTAAAAATCCAAATTTGGCTCGTGCCATAAAAACAAAATTTTGAACAATAGGAGTAAAAAATGCTGTTTTAATTCCCCATTTATGATACTCTATCCACTTATATTTTTCACTGTCGGTGAGGGTTGCATAGTTTCTATCAGAAAAGCTGGAATATGGTGGAGTTACATCCAATGATACCGACACCAATGAGCCTGTTCTTGGATATATTGGCTGATCAATTGAATTTCTGGATAAGGTTATATTTAAATTAAAATTATTATAGTTTCCTGTACCACTCCCAAATGAAAAAACCTGAGTATAATTATCCAGGTCGTATATCTGAAAGTTAGCTCCTAAATAAAGTTGAAAATAATCATCCGGCCAGGTTAGTCGTTTTCCCAAACCAATCGTAATTCCATCAATGGCGAATGATCTCCTTCCCGGATCATCTTTTAACAAACCATTTGAATAAACTGAATGATAATAACTTAAACTTAAAGAATTGGGCTTTTTACCTCCTAACCAGGGTTCGGTGAAAGAAGCACTGTAACTGTAGTACCCTTTACCATAAGTTTGAAACCTTAAGCTCAATTTCTGGCCATCGCCTGTAGGAACAGGCCTCCATTTTTTTAGTTTTAAAATATTCCGTAAAGAAAAGTTATTAAATGAAACTCCTAAAGTTCCGATAACCCGTCCATATCCCCAACCACCAGACAATTCTATTTGATCGGATGAGGTTTCCTCAACCTCATATTGAATATCCACAGTACCATCCGACGGATTTGGATTAACATTCGGATTAATGGTTTCGGGATTGAAATACCTAAGTTGAGCCAATTCACGTGTTGTCCTGATAATATCCGAACGGGAAAACAATTGTCCGGGGCGGGTTCTTAATTCTCTTACAACTACATGGTCGTTGGTACGTGTGTTTCCCTTTACCGTAACGTTCCTTATCGTGGCTTGTTTACCTTCATATACTCTTATTTCGAGGTCAATGGAGTCATTTTCAACTGCAACTTCAACAGGATTTGCCTGAAAAAACAGATACCCGTCATTCATATAAACCGAACTTACATCATCTTCACTCTGGTTGAATGTGAGATTTGAATTCAACAGCTCCCAATTATATACATCTCCTTTATTAATTCTTAATACCCTGTTCAGAAAAGCATCGGTATATTTTGTATTTCCAACCCACGAGATATTGCGGAAATAATACTTTTCGCCTTCATAAACTTCTAAGTCAATACTAAGTGAATTATCCGTGTTACGGTAAACCGAATCGGTGATCACTTTTGCATCCCTGTAACCAACTGAATTATACTTGTCAACTAAATTTACCAGGTCTTCGTCATATTTATCTTTGATAAATTTAGATGCTTTAAATACCCTTAACTTAATATTCTCATTAACATAATCCCTTGTTATTTCAATAATGTTATCTAACTTGAAGGTAACGGCATTTTTGGCTAAATCGAATACAAGCTTTTCCAGGCCATTATAGGGTTTAAAGTTTCCTTTTTCCTTTGTTTCTTTCAGGAATTTTTTAACCTTTTGATCATCAAACTGACTATTACCCACAATATTGATGGTTTTGATCCTTACCTTTTCATTCTTTTTAATATCAATTTGCAATCGTACATGGTTTACCCTCATACTGTCAGTAATCTGCAAAATATTTACATCAGCATCAAGATTCCCTTTTTCAGTATAATATTTTTTGATGGCGTTTTTCGTCCTGATAAGCAGATTATCGGTTACAACATCTCCACTTGCCAGTTTGATCAGATCCCTGATATTATCTGCATCTGATTTTTTTATCCCACCAAATGAGAAAGTAGACATTCGGGGCCTTTCCTTAAGATCTATGTTAATGAATATCAAGTCTCCCTGAATTTTTGTGGCAGAGATTATTACATTCTCGAATAATCCCTGGTCCCAAAGATTTCGAATGGCCTTTGAAATTTCCTCACCCGGAACATCAATTCTGTCACCCACAGTTAATCCGGAAAGCATGATCAGGACATTGTTATCAAGGTATTTTACGCCTGAGACGGTTAGTCCTCCGATTTCATATTTTTTAGGATCAGCATAATCGATGTCATCCATTTCACCAATATTAACCTGTCCCAACGAATGAAACACAATGGCCATCATCAAAATTACCAGGCTGCCTATTCTGATCCTCATATTTCTATTTAATAATTTGTTCACTCGTTTTTCCAAATCTTCTCTCTCTATTCTGATAATCAACTATTGCTTCGTATAAGTCTTCCTTTCTGAAATCAGGCCATAGTTTAGGTGAAAAATATAATTCAGCATAAGCAATTTGCCATAACAGAAAATTACTAATTCTGTGCTCCCCACTTGTTCTTATGAGTAATTCAGGATCAGGAAAGTAATTGGTTGTTAAATGAGACTCAAATAAATTTTGATTGATATCTTCAGGTGAAATTTCATTTTCCGCTACCCTTTTGGCAATTATTTTTGCTGCATTTGCAATTTCCCATCTCGAGCTATAACTTAAGGCCAGAATCATTGACATCCTATTATGATGTGCAGTTTCATCAATGGCATTGTTTAATTCTTTTCGGGTAACTGCTGGCAATGAATCCAATTCGCCAATGGCCATCAATTTGATATTATTGTCATGCAACGTTTTTACTTCTTTATTTATGGTTTGAACCAATAATCTCATCAAAGCATTCACCTCAGCTCTGGGGCGATTCCAGTTTTCTGTAGAAAAGGCATAAAGGGTAAGGTATTTAATTCCTAATTCTGCAGCTGATTCCGCAGTCTCCCTAACAGATTTAACTCCATGCTTATGACCAAATGTTCTGAGTTTTCCCCTCTGTTTTGCCCATCTTCCATTACCATCCATAATAATGGCAATATGCTGTGGCAGCCTGTCTTTGTCTATACTATCTTTAAAACTCATTAACTAACATTTGATCCTGGTCCTAAAATCTTTCTTCAAATTCAGAGCACTTATTCTTGTTCCTGAGATTTATATTATATGTAAGCGTCAATCCGACGAATGAGTACCAATCATTTGTTTTTGAATTGCCTCTCTGCATCATGGGTTGGTGATCCATGTTCGGATCAGAAAACTGTAAATTGTCATAATCATCGTCTCCCGGTTCTATTTGATCAGATGGAAGATAATAAGTTTTGCTAACATCATCCAGGTAATCGGTAAAAGTTTTTCGCATACCCCATTCGATGGAAGCAGCAATTTTTTTAGAAAAACTGTATTTAAATCCAATCCCAAAAGGTATGCTGAAGTTGTAAAATGAATAATCAGTCCTCTCCTCATCAATATATCTTTGATCATTCTGACCTTCTGTGCTATAGTCCTTGAGGGTTAACAAGCCAACTTTGGGTCTGTTATAAATTACCGCAACTCCGCCAAAAATATAGGGTGTAAAATAATATTTCAAGCTGCCTGTATAATAAGGCAGAAAATTAAACTCAGCAACAGCGCCCAGCTCCCACATACTGGATTTAAAATAAAGTGACCTGTCTTCCAGAAACTTTGAAACATTATCGTCGCCTGTTAATATCCCTTTATAAATATTTAGTTTAACCGACCATCTCGAATCAAGATTATACCTTGCAAGAACACCATAAGCCAGTTTTGTTTGCAAAAAAGGAATATTTGGGTTTAAATCCCCCATGTAAAATGAACCTCCACCAAACACTCCAATTTCCAACTGGGCTTTGCTGCTGAAAGCAAAAAACAGAACAATAATGAATAATCCTAATTTTCTCATAAATCGCCGCAAAAATATAACTTTTTCCTTTAAATATTTAACAAAAAGTGTAGTAGCAAATTTCTATTTATAACATCATTTGGTTATGTTAATTTCTGATATCCAATCCCCACATCAATTTTTCCCTTATCGTGTTAAAATAACTTTCATCTTCCAATTGAATGAGATTAATTTTAAAATCTTCCCTCTTTATTGTTAATTCTATGGATGAATCTACCGGCAATGACCTGGAATCAAGGCTAACAAAAAATTCTTTTGATCTCCCAACGACTTTTATTTTTATCTGACTATTGTCAGGGATAACGATAGGCCTCACGGTTAAATTGTGCGGTGCAATTGGGGTGATCACAAAATTCTGAGACCCTGGAAGTATAATGGGACCGCCCAGACTAAGCGAATAAGCTGTTGATCCGGTGGGGGTTGAAATAATAAGGCCATCCGCCCAATAAGAATTTAAGAACTCATCATTAATATAAGCCTGAATTTTAAGCATTGATAACGGATCTTTCTTATAAACCGTAAATTCGTTTAAAGCGTAGTTTAAATCCCCGAACAAATTATCAGGTGTTTTAAGCCTTAGCAATGTTCTTTGATCCAGTTTGAACTTGTTTGCCAGTAATTGGTCAATTGAATCGTTTATCAGGTCTTTCGAAACGGATGAAAGGAAACCCATTCGTCCAAGGTTTATCCCTAGAATTGGAATACCGGAATCCTGAACAAAAGTTATAGTATCCAGTAAAGTTCCATCCCCACCAATTGAAAAAAGAAAATCAGCATTTCCTTTGATCCCATTATTATCTTTAAAAAAGCTCAAATTCTGACTGATCGTAATACTATCCTTAATTTTTCTGTAGTAGGGTTCATAAAGCAGGAGTGAAACATTACGACTTAAAAGCTTATCAACCATTTGCTGAAGGTATACTTTATTTTCTTTTGAATAAGCTTTGCCGAATATTGCGACTTTCATCCTCTTGATTTCTTAAAGAATTGCTGTTTTTCAATTATTTGCAAGGTTACGAAAATAAATATAATCTGTTAACTATTTAACATTTATTATGACAGCTACGTCTGTAATGAAAATGAATTAGATAGAAGGCATAAAATGAATAAAGAAACCCGATTCGCCCATTTTATTAAATGAATATTCAAATCTTATAACAAAATCATAGTAAGTTACGAAATCGAGCCCTATCCCAAAACCGGTTAGAATTTCATTTGAAAGTGGATTATATACATTATTTCTGTTATCAGCAGCATACCCGAAGTCGGCATAAATATTCAAATAGAAAGCATAATAAAGCTTACTGAACTTTTCGGTCGGGATAAAATTAAAATTCATGACCCGCATGGGAATCAATTCGAATTTCAGGTTATTCTTCCAAATTCCATAGTGTTGTGCATCCACCACGTAGTACTCATAACCCCTTACAAAATCCCTGTTGTATCCCAATCCTTGCTGGTAATAATAGGGCTGATGCCAAAAAGGTGATACTTTTCCGGCCAAACCTACAGCGTAATAAAACCTTCCTTTTATTTGGAAGAACTTCCTGTAATTAGCTTTAATAGATAACGAATTAACCTGTGGTTCATTAAAAAATCCCAATCCCTTTTTATCCAATTCTACATCAAAATAATATCCGGTTAATGGATACTGCTTGAAATCGCGATAGTCGCGTCTGTACTGGTAATAAAATGAGAGGAACTGGTTTTTTGCCGCACTCCCATATGAATAATCAAGATTTAATTTTAATACTGAATCAGCAACCAGAAGGTTTGTATAGCCTAATTTAAACCAGCTTATATTATGTATTCCTTTGCGGTAATAGCTTTCTGCGTATGCAAAATATTCTTTCCTGGGATAAGAGTTTTCACTTTTGTAGAAAAACTCTCTATTGCCTTCAGGTACCATTTTACCATTTTCCGAATTCCATACCGAGTCGAAGGAATTATAGGCTGTTTCATGATTTTGTGAAAAGCCTCCTGAAAAACCCATACCCCATGTTTGCTTCTTATTTATATAAGGTATCACATAAGCCAAATGATATTTCTCATCATAACCGAAGCGGGCATATATTATCAGCTTTTCCCTTCTTCCCCTGAAATTATTCCAGGTAAGATATAAACCATAATTCAGCCGGCTCCAATCCATTTTCTTTACCCATTCATTAAAATTCCTGTCTGCGAGCTCAAGAATAGGAACAGGCCAGATATACCAACGTTCTATAAAATCAATATTAATAAAATATTTACTGGAATCATTTTCAACAGGTATTGTATCGATGGTTACAAAATTGAATAAAGAGGTATTTACAAGGTTGTTCCTGCTTTGTGTAATAATTTCACCAAAATCTGATACCGGAATGGTATCACCTTCTGAAAAAAGTATTTCTCTCTGTATAATTCTTTCCTTGGTGATTTTATTACCGCTAAAGGTTATTTTTTTAACAATAACCTGATCGGATATTTGGGAAGAGTCAGGTTTTAATAAAGGTGCACCAATTATCTCAGCAGAGAAGAAATTAAAGGTTATGATAATAACTAATAATGTTATCAGCCATCTCATTCTTAAATATTAAGATAATTCATCAATGAATCGTAACGATCACGTAAATCCTCATACATGCCTTCATCCTCAGTAAATGTAGCTTTAATGATATAATTATACCTGTTCAAAGCCTGAATAATCGGTTGAATTTCCATTTTACTGATCTTTAATGTCAACTCCATTTTAGTTGATTCTTTTTCCGGTGTTATGTATAAAGTAAGAATCTTTGCATCCTGTGATTCAATAATTTGCGCAATCTGTGATAATACGAAATCCTTCTGGTTTAGTTCCAGAATTATAATGGCCCCGGGATTATCAATAGATATAAACTCAGCAAAATGTTCTGTTAATATGTTTGCAGTGATACAACCCAAATATTGGTCTTTCTCATTTAAAACAGGAAGTACGGTAATTTTCTCAGATGACATTTTTTTTATTACCTCAAAAATGTGCTGATGCTCCCTCACAAAAAAATTCTTGTACGGAACATTTTGATCTACCAAGGATAGATCGGGATCTTCAAGATTATAAACATCCGTCTCGCCGATTAAACCAAGGAAATT
>JAIOTR010000301.1 GCA_021106665.1 Bacteroidales bacterium | reverse complement strand
TGGAGGATCGGTTATATGGCTGCTCCATTGGAAATCGCAAAAGCATGTGATAAGCTTCAGGGGCAGATTACATCCGGAGCTTCCTCAATTTCGCAGCTTGCCTCATTAAAGGCAGTTAAAATAGTTCCCTGTACTTCTAAAGAAATAGAGGAGATGATAGCTACGTTTAAACAAAGAAGGAATTTGTTAGCTGAGAAATTAGATGCCATTCCTGGAATAAAGTCTAATTTGCCTGACGGGGCCTTTTATATTTTTGCCAATGTAGCCGACTTTTTTGGGAAATCGAATGGAAGCATAACAATCAATAATGATTTTGATCTTTGTATGTTTTTACTTGATAAAGCTCATGTAGCTGTTGTTCCCGGATCAGCTTTCGGTAATCCAAATTGTGTGAGGTTCTCATATGCCACTTCAACAGAAAACTTGCTTGAAGCAGTTGATAGGATTAAGAAAGTCCTTGCAGAATTGTCTTAATCTTTAAAACCAAAAAATTTTCATTTTGGATATTAGTTGCATCTATGTCTGGAAATAATTTTTCTGTTTCTGACGTTTCAATCTAATTCACTAATTTTGCTAACCTTAGATCGTACAAGAATGACCAAAGAATATTTTATTAAACTTTTTGAGACATTCAATGATTTGAATGTGCTGATTATTGGTGATGTGATGGTTGACTCGTATTTGTGGGGTAAAGTTGAACGTATCTCACCGGAAGCTCCTGTACCGGTTGTATCTGTCAGCAAACGTGAAAATCGTCTTGGTGGCGCTGCCAATGTAGCTCTTAATGTAAAAGCGATGGGAGCAAACCCCATTCTTTGTTCTGTTGTAGGAGGTGATCAGAAAGGGACTGAATTTGTTGGCCTGCTTGAAGAACAGGGAATGGAAACTCTTGGAATAATAAAAAGTAAAGACCGATTAACAACGACTAAATTCAGGGTAATTGGAAATAAAGTTCAGATGCTCAGGGTTGATGAAGAATCAGAAAAGCCATTAATGGAGGAAGAACAAATAGCGCTCATTGAACGGTTTAAAAAAGTCCTGAATGAATATATTATTGATGTAATCATTTTTCAGGACTATGATAAAGGGGTAATTTCGGAGGAAGTTATAGAAATGGTTGTAGAAATAGCGATGAAAAAAAATATCCCTGTTGCAGTTGACCCGAAGAAACGGAATTTTGCGGCATATAAAAATGTTACCCTGTTTAAACCAAATCTTAAAGAATTAAAGGAAGGGCTTAAAATTGATTTTGATCACAAATCTAATGAAGGGCTAAAGAAAGCTGTTTCCGGTTTAAAAGCATTGCTAAATTCGAAAATTGTTTTACTAACAATGTCGGAAGATGGTGTTTTTATTGATTATGAATATATTGGAGAAAAAAGCACCCATATTTTTCCTTCTATTGTCAGGTCAATTTCAGATGTTTCCGGAGCCGGTGATACGGTAATAAGCGTAGCCTCATTATGTCTTGCAGTAAAGACAGATCCTTTAATACTGGCTGCTGTTTCTAATTTGGCTGGAGGTTTGGTTTGTGAAAAAGTAGGTGTTGTTCCTGTTGACAGGCAGCAATTATTGAATGAGACTATCAAATTGAAATTTGATTGAACACTGCTTCAATCCGGAAGTATTGTCAATTTGAATAAATTATATATAAATTTGCGCGAAAATAAATAAGTATAACACCCGTTATTAATTATCAATAAAAAAGTAAAATTTTTGAGGTTATTTAAAGTCTTTTTAATAGCGATTGCCACCCTGGTTATATTGTTTCCAAGTGATGTTTCTGCACAAAGACGTAAAGTGGAAAATATGCCCATTTACGATTATTCGAAGTATCATTTTGGCTTTATCCTCGCTGTTAACCAGATGCACTTTGCTATTAAACCCATCGAAGGCCTTCAATACACTATGTTTGATTCAATTCAAGCAGGAGAAATATCTGCTGATTCAGCAATGCTTTATTCTATAGAACATGATCCAACCATCGGTTTTACTGTTGGCATTGTAGGCGATTTGAGATTGGGAAACTATTTTAATCTCAGGTTTATACCATCCCTAAGTTTTGGGCAGCGCTACCTCGACTATAATATTTTAAAATACAGAGGTGATAGTACTATGTTTGTCAGTATCAGGAAAGATATGCCTTCAACCTTTGTTGAGTTTCCATTGCATATAAAGTATAAATCAAAAAGACTGAATAACTTCAGGGCATACGTGTTGGGAGGTTTGAATTACAGAATTGACCTCGCATCGCAGGCTAAAAAGAAAAAAGATGCCGGTATAGTACAGGTGAAGCTTAAAAGGAATGATCTGTATTATGAATTAGGAGTTGGATTTGATTTTTATTTTGAGTGGTTTAAATTCGGTACTGAAATAAAAATGTCGTACGGGATGTTTGATAACCTTAAAAGGGAAAATAATATTTATACCGACGGTATAGATAAGCTTTCCTCCAAAATATGGCAGCTTTCCTTTACTTTTGAATAAATTTATTTAATGAGAGATCCACAAAAAACCACTGAACTATTTGCTTCACTGGTAAAAAAAGCTACCCTTAAACAACTCGTTTATAATAAAACCTTTGATTCCCTTAATCTTTTGAAAGAGGGAATGAAATACCTCGGAGAGCAGTATGAATTGATTAATTCGGATGAAGCGAAAAAAATTCCTTTTACTTATAAGGACAGAAGCGAGTTTGAAGCTGAATTAAAGTTTGCCGGTGATACCCTGGTTTTTATGATGCATTCCAATATATTTGAATTTCCGAGGGACCATGAGGTAATGAAAACACCATATATACAGGAGGATAAAGACAGGTCGTATTGTGGTATAATATGTATTTACAATTTTCTGAGTGATTCATTCAAATACAACAGGTTAAACGATGTAGGGTATCTAATTGGCCGTTTATTTATCAATAAGGATATGCACTACTTTGTGGAGGGAAAAAGAGAAATAGGTTTTTTATACAACAGTTTTGGCAATTCAAAAATGGATACGGATAAAGCGTGTGAGATCCTGGAATCTTCTATTTATTATACCATTAACTTTGACTTGTTAACACCTCCATACGAAAATGTAAAAGTTGTATCGGTGCAGGAGTTTATTTCTGCGGTTGATTCTTCGCATATGAAAACCGGAAAACGTTTAGGATTTAAGTTCCAAGCCGATCTTGAATAGTACCCAAGGATTTCTTATAATCGGTTAGGGTTGGTTTACTCAGGGTAAAATATTTTTTCAAATTTTCGTATTTCTCTCTTGTTTAATTAAAAAAAACAAGTACTTTTGCACTCCCAAAAGTCAAAATCGTTCTTAATAATAAATTAGAGAAATGTTCAGTGTCGCTATGATTAAGGCTAAAACAGACTTTGATTCATAGAAACTTCGAACTTCTCCGAAGGAGTCCTTCGGACAAACATTGAACATGAAACTCACTTGGTCCGTTCGTCTAGGGGTTAGGACGCCAGGTTTTCATCCTGGTAACAGGGGTTCGATTCCCCTACGGACTACTAATAACAGCCTTTAAGTAGTTAATTTAAAGGCTGTTTTGTTTTTGTGGGTAACAAAATAGTAACAAAACATTTAATAACAAGTCCAAATAACTTTCTGCAATTAATCATATATTTGTCCGAACAAATTAATTCCAAATCAGCTTACAATATAAAAATTACGAATTGTGAATAATATAAATTACGACGAGTATTATAATCTGGCAAAGAATAAAATTAAACAGGAATTAAAAAGAGAGCTAAAACAGAAAATTAAGCGAGCTGCAGATGTTA
>JAIOTR010000234.1 GCA_021106665.1 Bacteroidales bacterium | reverse complement strand
CATTTAAGAATTTGAATTTTAATAAAAAAGTTTGAGAAAGCTGAATTAAGTCAATTTTTTAGTATTTTTATCCTTTATTATATAATAAAATATACTTACCAACCACTATGAACAGGTTTTATAAATCCGGTATTTTTTGGTCCATAGTCTTAGGTATTTTGGGTATTCTTGCAACTGTATTCTATTATGAACTTGGAAAAAACGAGATTGATGTAGTTTATTCAATAAAAAGGACTCCTTCTCTTATATTTAATAAAAACGCAATTGATTCTAAAATACAATTATTAGTAAATGATAGTACTTTAGTTTCTGAAAACACGTATATTTCAACTATTGTAATATGGAACAGAGGTCGAAGAGAAGTAAATCTATCTGATGTAAGAAAAAATATATTAATCAAACCAAGTTCTAAAGGAGATATATTAGATTATTCAATTTTATCAGAGACCCATCCAGAAGTATGTAATTTTAAATTGACAGATTTAGATACATGTTTGCAATTATCATGGAATTATTTTGATCCAGGATTTGGACTAGAAGTTCAATTAATATATTCTTGTGGTAGTGATCCTGATATATATGTAGTAGGTTATTTATTAGGATGTGATATTAAAAAAATTGATGCAGAAGAGAAAAGTGCATTTTTTTCTCCAGCATTTAATTTTTTATTATTTATCGTCGGACTTATTGGATTTGCAAAGGTTTTTGAAAAGAAAGAGAATAAATTTTCTTTTAGAATACATAAAAAAACATTAATCATAATGTTCATAATTATCCTCATATTAGTATTAACAAGATTTGTTTTTGTAAAATTTATTTATGATTATTTTCCATTATAACAAATTTTGCTAGTTATCTTGAACAAATGGGGAAGCTTACACTGCTAATAAAATAATTCAAGTGAAATACTCTACTGCACAACCATCGTATCCGCAATCATCGAACTGGCAGCAAAAAAGCCTAGGCCCCCGTTGCTGATATTTGTAGGAAGATTACCGCGGGCTTCTTCAAAAAGGCTGCCCTGCCATTCGGTTTCGGCAATTAAAGCACGGATGTATGCAGCATGTTCATCGGTCAATGAATATTTTCTTTCGATGATGATACTGTATTGGGGGAAATATACTTTCTCTTTATCCTGTGGGAAAATGGTATAACTAACATCAACCGTATTTAAAGTATAATGGAATATCTTGGCCCTGGTTACTGTGTCTTCGGGATTTCCTCCTACCAGGTATGACCAGTCTATTATAATTTCGTACATGGCCTGTTCATAGGTTGAGTATTCAGGGGCGATCCATTTAATTTCATACAAAATATCCGAACCTTCAACCGGTGCATAATATAGCCTGTTACTTGTATAAACCGGCACTAAGTAAGTTTCAGCCTCATAAATTTCAGATTCGTACTCAACTGTCAAGTAATACTCTTTATCAATAATAGCAGTAATTTTCTCTTCACTAATGTATAATCCCGAATGTTCTGCGCTTTCTGTAAAATTCAGGGAATCTATTCCATCACTGACACTCACTGTTGCTCCTGTTGCCGGCGGTGTAGTATCGTTAATATCATTTCTGGGTAACGATAGCCTTACCTCCTGGAACTTGTACTCGTTTGTTAACAAAGCATCAACAACTATGGTATTGAACTCCGTTTCAGGAATATCCCAGGCTATCTTTTTTTCGCAGGAGATAAATCCTAAAATAAAAACCAATACAAGTATGTTGAATTTGAACCGCATTTCTATATTTTAAATTTATATGTTATCGAAGGCATGATTCCCAATAAATACTTTTGTGTGGTTACAATCTCATGTGTTCCGTAAATATCGGCAGGAACAACAAATTCACCGTTTTTTGTTTCCATTTTATTAAAGTTTATGGAAACCGGATTTTCCTGATTGTAGAAATTGTAAACTGCAAATGTAAGGCTGTGCACAAACCTTCTTTCCCGCCTATTCAGTCTTAAGTTATAGGATAAATCCAAACGGTGGTAATCCGGCAACCTGTCATTATTTTTTTCTCCATACAATGGAACCGAATATCCCTGGTAATCATAATAGCCGATAGGTGTGGTAATAGCCGATCCGGTATAATAAACCCATGTGGCTGACAGGTTCGATCTTTTTGAAACCTGCCAGGATAAATAAATGGAAAAATCGTGAGGCCTGTCGTAAAATGCCGGAAAAGATTCATTATTATTCAATCCTTCAATTTTCTTAAAAGTCCTTGACCAGGTATATGCCAGCCATCCGGTCAATTTTCCTTGTGTTCTCTTAAACATAACTTCTATTCCATACGACCAGGCGTCCCCAAACCTGAGTTCTCCTTCCATGAGAGGATTTAAAAGCAGGTTGGCATGTGGTTCATAATCTATCTGGTTTCTCATGTATTTATAATAAGCCTCTGCTGTAAATTCAAAATGAGACTTATGAAAATATTTTACATAGCCCAATGCAACCTGATCAGCACGTTGCGGTTTAATATTCGTTCCGGATGGGAGCCAAACTTCAAGCGACGTAAAAGGGCTGATTGAATTTGAGATCAATTGTACATATTGATGATTGATACCAAAGCTGCACTTGATTGAAGATGTACTGTCGAGCCTGTATTTTAAACTTATTCTTGGATCAAAATTTACAAATGTTTTATACGCATCTCCTTCTTCAAATACTAAGGTATCGCTCACATTATAATCCTCATCAAACATAAATACTGTTGTCGGGCCAATGTTGGTCCAGATGGGTAACCTGAATCCGGCGCGAAGTGAAAGTTTGCTTGTAATATCATACTCGTTATCTGCATAAAAAACAGTCTGTCGTGATTTGTTTTTTGGTACCTGTGAAATATAAAATGAAGTTGTGTCGTAGGTAAGGTTACCCGGTGTGAAATTTTGGAAGTTCAGGTTAAAACCAAATTTAAAATTATTCTCAGGGGACATATACCAGGTGAAAT
>JAIOTR010000132.1 GCA_021106665.1 Bacteroidales bacterium | reverse complement strand
TTCATGAATATCAACAGCATAAACCAATCCTTCATTACCAACTAATCCGGATGCTCTTTTAATATGCATTCCAGGACCACAGCCATAATCAACAATAACATTTCCCTTTCTTATTCCAAACTTATCAATACATCTACCCATCGGTTTAATAAAATTTCGAATTATAAATATCAAGGTCATTATTGTAAATGCAACATTTGGAATTTTATCAATTTCACTTACGTACCTGATTTTTTTCATTGTATAGAAATTTTATAAATCCACAAATCATCAGATGACTTTTTTAATATTGATGCAAATAAACATCATAATACATGTTCAAATAAAATATAATATGGGAAGCGAAGAAAAAAGGCGGGTGAATGTGGAATATGAAATTTTAATGCCCTAATTTGTCTTGAAAACAAAATTTACTATTTGATTTGTATAATCGTTTTGTTTTCTAATTTCTGTCGTAATTTAATGCCTGGCCATTTATACACTTAATTATTAAATCCCACATACTGTTCCATCATAACTTGCAATATGGCTTTTCCCTGTTTTAATAATCGCTCGTTTTCGATAACAGGTAAATCAGGGTTCCTGATGATGATGGTTTGTCCAAGGTTCTGATCCCACACCAGTGTTTGATTTGGGGTAATATAACCAAAGCCTTCGTTGAATGTGTAATAAGCAAAATGAGAATGTGTTGGATTAAATAAATCTTTGCTCCAGAAAAAAACATCATGTGGTATATCCAACTGGCTTAATAAAGTGGCAGGTATATCAATCTGTGATCCATAGGTTTCGCTTATTATTCCTCTATATTCTTCTTTTAATATGTCGCCGTAAAATAAACAAGGGATGAAATGACGCTCCGGCTCATTGTACTTTCGCATTTGCGGTAAACTATGAGCATGATCGGCAATGATAATAAACAAAGTGTTTTTATACCATGATTGTTCTTGCGCATTTTCCATGAATGTACCAAGACACTGGTCGGTATAATATACGGTATTGCGAAATTTATTGGGTAAGCCCTTGTGGGGGAATATATGCTCAATATCTGCATCGTAAGGTTCATGACTGGTGAGGGTAATCATCATAGAGATAAAAGGTTCCTGTCGGTTTTCGGAATCTTCCAGGAAAAAACGGAATAACTCCTCGTCGTAAGCTCCCCAAACAGTTTCCTTCTCATAGTCAAAATCTTCCCGGCCGATTATTCTTTCAAAACTCGCAGTATGAAGATAGGTTATGGTGTTGGCAAAATCAAGGGAACTCCCATAATAAAAAGACGAAGAAAAACTATGATCGACCAGAATGCTAACCATACCGGGAAGCGATTCAAACTTGCCAAATTTTCGCACAATGGTTGTTTTGGGTTGGGCCGGAAATCCACCGTTATAGGCAATCAAACCCTGCTCTGTCCGAAATCCGTTAGCATACATGTTTTTAAACAACAAACCATCCTTGCACAATAAATTAAATGATGGGGTAAGTCCTGCCTCACCTCCAAGAGGTTCAATAATGTCATTTGTCCAGCTTTCCAGCATAATAAATACGATATTCGGGCGGTTGTGCTTTAGTATTTTAACAGTGGTGTCCTTCTGTGCCCGATTTAATTGTTCAACAATTGTTTGTGCTTCCTTAAGCGGCATGAAGAAATAAGGGTTCTTTATATATTGGTCAGGAGAAGCCAGCAGGTTTATCATGTTCCAGTTACCATTTGTCGAAGCTAAATTCAGCACATTATGCTTTGAGTAGTATGTCCGGTTTTTAGCAATAGGATACGTATAAAGACCTCCGCGCACACCAATACCTAACAGACTGAGAAGAAGTATCGGAACAATAATTTTTTGAGCCAAACTTAAGTTAAAGTCCAGATTATTATGTATAAATTTTTTAAATACCCAAATGCATAAAATTGAAACTGAAAGGAAAGTAATTATCAAAGCAACAATTGGTGATGAACCCATGGTGCCAATGGCTTCTTTCGGATAGTTAAGATATGATAGGGCTTTCCCATTTATTTTGCTACCCCAGGAAAGAGATAAGCCTATATCAACTATATTTATAAACGAGCTTAAAAGAATTAGTATAACACTGAAATAAAAAGCTGCTTTTTTAGCCGTTCTGCTTTGAAATCCGGTGAGGGACAACATCAGCGCAGGAATTAACATAAAATAACAGGCTGATGAAATATCCATAGACAATGCCGACCAATTACTCCATAAAATTTCACTCATTGGAATTTCCGCAATATGTCTGAAATGAAAAAGTAAAAACACCTGTCTGAGAACAAAGAATAGGATAATCCAGAAGCCAAACAGCTTAAGGGTATATTGTATTAAATTCTTCATCCTTGCGGCTCCCAACGTCTTTTGCGGCTATCCCATCGGAATACGTAGGCATTGCCGGTTTGGATTTTATATACAGCAAATCTTGAATTCCGTTCCCGGTAACGAAGATAGACTTGCTGGTCTTCTTCAAATACATATTTGCCTGAGTGTTCTGATTGGAGGTAAAAATCTTTCCAGTGCCTGTTATCAAAACTCAACTGAAACCGGAATTCCCGTTCAGAAGGATTTTTTATGACAAGGGTTTTATTGTCAACGATTTCAGGATTAACAGCCGGTTTATTAGCAACATCATTTTCTGAATAAGGAAGGATGGAAGGAGACTCCAATCGCAGGGGCTCAATTTTAAATTTAGTCTTGTAATAATTTCCTTTCTGGCCGAGCATCCTTTTACCGGGACCAGCAGTTTCAGCGATCAGGTAATCTCTGTGCTTGTAATTTATATAGGTATCCCCTTTTCGCGGATTGTCTTGAATAGCCGATAGCACATGGTCAGACTGATTGAGAAAAATGATATCTTCAGCAGGAATGAGGTAAATGAGAATCCCGGCAAAAAGCAGCACCTTAGAGTCGCAATCGCCATATCCATCCAGTAAAAGTTTGGGTGGCGG
>JAIOTR010000460.1 GCA_021106665.1 Bacteroidales bacterium | reverse complement strand
GCTTTTCAGAAAGATATTGAAAGAATTAAAAACATTGGAGTAAAAATTCATTATAACTATAAGATAACAGAAGACTCATTTGACCAAATAAGATCTGAAGCTCAGTTTGTTTATATCGCAGTTGGAGCGCAATCTTCCAGAAAATTTAATATCGAGGGAATTAAAACGCAAAGGGTTCTGGATCCGTTAGATTTCTTGTTTGCAGTTAAAAATAATAAAAAGGTGAAAATCGGGCATAATGTTGCGATTATCGGTGGTGGTAATACCGCCATGGATGCTGCCCGAACAGCTTATAGAATGGTTGGTAAAAATGGAAATGTAACCATCCTGTATAGAAGAACAAAAAAGGAGATGCCTGCAGATAAAGCAGAAATTAAAGCAGTTTTGGAAGAAAAGATAAATATAATAGAATTAACATTGCCAGTTAAAATAAATTCAAAAAACAATCAAGTTCATTCTTTGACCTGTATTAAAATGAAACTTGAGAAATCTGATTCAAACGGAAGGCCCAAACCGGTTAAAATTCCCAATTCTGAATTCACAATGAAATTTGATACGGTCATCCCGGCTATCGGCCAGGATATGGAATTTGATTTTATTAACCCCAAATACCTTAAATCAGAACCCGGAATTTATGAAACAAAAATTCCCAATGTTTTCATTGGGGGCGATGCACTTAGAGGGGCTTCCACTGCCATCAATGCCATTGGTGATGGAAGAAAAGCAGCAGAAAAGATCATAGAAAAAGCAAATGTTTCATTTGAGATTAAACTGCCGGCCAAGCGTCAGAAAGTAGACATAAGTCAGATAATGATCAAAAGGATGGTCAAGAAACCTCATGTTTCAGTAACAGAAATTCCATTTAATAATCGAAAAAACTTTGATCTGGTTACTTCAACACTTTCTGAAGAACAAGCCAAAAAAGAAGCCTCCCGATGTTTGATGTGTGACGAAATTTGTAATACTTGTGTTACAGTTTGTCCAAACCTGGCGCTTTATTCCTATACTATTCAGCCTATTAAGCTTAATTTGACAAAACTGGTAAAATCAAACGGCCAATTTAATATTGTTCCTGATAACCATTTCTCGGTTACCCAGAAACCACAAATTCTTCACATTGCTGATTGGTGCAATGAGTGCGGAAACTGTACAACTTTTTGTCCTACCTCCGGTTCACCATACAGAGATAAGCCACATCTTTATTTAAACAGGGAGGCTTTTGAATTGGATGATGATTGCTACTTTCTGTATCATGATGAAAAATCACCAAAATTACTTTACAGAAAAGAAGGGCATTTAATGCAGATTGAAGAAACCGAAATGGAATTTGTATTTTCACACGATCAATCAGAAATTAAATTGGCGAAGTCAGACTTTGAGATAAAGGAATTTAAATTGGATGATACCCTTGAGGAAATCGATCTAATAAAGGCAGCTGAAATGAAGGTTATTTTAGGTGGAGCCAAAACCCTACTAAACAAACAAGATTCAAGAGATAAAGACGAATCTAAATTAAGAAACGGAAACAACAAAAAGGGGGCCGGGGGGATTCAAAAAACACCCTACCTCCCCTACAATAAAAACCTTAAGAAATTCTCAAGAAACCTCAGAAACGATAGCACTCTTGGGGAAGTTCTATTATGGAAAGAACTGCGTTCTAAAAAATTGGGATATACATTCAACAGACAAAAGCCAATACTTAATTATATCGTTGATTTCTATTGTAAACCATTAAATTTAGTAATTGAAGTGGATGGAAGCAGTCATGATAATGATGATGCCATAGAAAGAGACACAAAGAGGCAACATGATTTAGAAGCAATTGGATTGAATTTTCTTAGATTTGATGATCGGGAAGTAAAGAAAGACATAGACAACGTAATTCGGGAAATTAAAGCAAAAATAAAAGAGTTTGAGAAAGGGGATTCGAAATAGGCATTCCGAATCCCCCTGCCCCCCTTAAGAAGGGGGAATTTATTCTCCAAACAAATTAACATAGAGAAATGAACACACAAGAAGAAATTTTAGCAAACACCGTTCAACGATGCCGGGAACGGCACATCATCATCCCTACATATAAACAAATGCGTAACCCTGATTTGATCCCTGGAAAAATAAAGGACAAGCTAAAAAATATCGGGTTGTGGGATTTGAACTCACTTAATATGTTCCGAATAAGCTGGAAAAATGAAACTGTGGAATATGGAGGTGGATTCGGAAATGTGAATTATATTGAGATTCCAAAGGAGTTGACTGGTGTAAAAGCCAGGATAATTATGCTTATAGGTAAATTCTTTCCTACCGGAACTCATAAAGTAGGCGCTACATTTGGCCCATTGGTTGAAAAATTAGTTACAGGCCGTTTTGATCCGACCAAGCAAAAGGCGCTGTGGCCCTCAACCGGGAATTATTGCCGTGGAGGCGCCTACGATTCCTGCTTACTTGGTTGTAATTCCATAGCAGTGTTACCAGAGGGTATGTCAAAAGAAAGATTCGATTGGTTGCATAAAGTCGGGGCAGAAGTTTTTGCAACGCCCGGTAGCGAAAGCAATGTGAAAGAAATTTATGATAAGGTTAAAGAATTGAAAGCTGAACGTGGTGATGAAATTGTAAACCTGAATCAGTTTGAGGAAATTGGAAACGCATTATGGCATTATGCAGTTACCGGGCCGGCCATGGAAGAAGTATTTAATTCTGAAAAAACTGAATCCAATCGTTTTAGTGGTCTTTTCCTAACACAAGGATCAGCCGGAACATTAGGCAGCGCTGATTATCTCAGGGAAAAATTCCCTCTTCTAAAAGTTTGTGCAGGTGAAGCATTGCAATGCCCTACTCTATTGTATAACGGATATGGCGCTCATCGCATCGAGGGTATAGGAGACAAACATGTACCCTGGATCCATAACATTAGAAATATGGATCTTGTAGCAGGAATTGATGATGAACCCAATATGCGGATTATGCGACTATTCAATGAACCTGCAGGAAAAGAATTTTTGATCAAGGAAGCAGGTGTTGAAAAAGAACTGGTTAATAAACTTGACCTGTTTGGAATATCCTCCATTGCTAATTTAATGGGATCGATAAAGCTTGCTACATACTACGAAATGAATGAAAATGACGTAGTAATTACAGTTGCAACAGACTCTATGGATATGTATCAGTCACGTATGGCTGAAGAAACAGAACGATTAGGAGAATTTGATAACAAAAAAGCTGCTGTTACATTTGAGGCGGACTTATGCGGACTTGGAACAGATCATCTGATTGAAATGACCTATTATGAGAAGCGCCGGATGCACAACCTGAAATATTTTACATGGATTGAACAGCAGGGAAAAACAGTAGAAGAACTGGATGCCCAGTGGTACGATGAGAATTACTGGAAATCTCAGTACGCAAAAGTGAATGAATGGGACGAGGAGATCATGGAATTCAATGAAAAAACGGGAATTTTAAAAGACTATGAATAACAAGTTCTTATATAAGTGTATTTCTTGCGGCAAGGAATATCCTGATCATGATTTGATATACCTCTGTCCCGAATGTGAAAGTAACTATCTGGAAAATCCTCCAAAAGGAATATTAAAAGTCTTGTATCCGTATGAAGATCTAAAAAATAAAGGTTATGATTTTTCGAAATTAATCGAAAACAATTACTTAGATATACTTCCGATCAAATCATTAGAAAGTCTCCCTGATCTTCAGATTGGTAAAACTCCATTGTATCATCAGGAGATTCAAACCAGAGAAAATTCTTACTTTAACATTTATTTGAAAGATGATTCCCAAAATCCAACTTTCTCATTTAAGGATAGAGCATCTGCAGTTGTTTCTGCTTATGCCGAAGAGCATGATTTGAAAACCATTGTAACTGCTTCCACAGGTAATGCCGGATCATCCATGGCAGGGATATGTGCAGCTCAAGGACAGAGAGCAGTTGTAATTGTACCGGCCTCTGCCCCCATTGCAAAACTCACCCAAATAATCATGTATGGAGCTACAATTATTCCAGTAAAAGGCACATATGATGACGCGTTTGATTTAAGCGTGAAAGCTTCAAAAGAATTTGGATGGTATAACCGAAACACAGCTTATAATCCACTTACAATTGAGGGTAAAAAAACTGTTTCATTTGAGTTGTTTGAGCAATTGGATAGAACAATCCCCGACAATATTTTCGTTCCGGTTGGCGACGGGGTTATAATCTCAGGTGTTTATAAAGGATTTGAAGATCTGCTTAAACTTGGGATCATTGAAAATATTCCCAACATTGTCGCAGTTCAGGCTGATGGGAGTGACAATCTTGTAAGAAATTTAGGTAATGAAATATTTGAAGTCAGATCAAGCAATACAGTTGCTGATTCTATTTCTGTGGACTATCCACGAAATTTTTATATGGCTC
>JAIOTR010000247.1 GCA_021106665.1 Bacteroidales bacterium | reverse complement strand
ATTTCAAATAATTCTGCCAATTACCATGGCGGAGCAATTTATTGTGAGGAATCTTATATATATATTGAAAATGTGATTGTTACCAATAATATATCATCCGGATATGGTGGCGGATTATATATTTATGAAGCTGATCCTATCATTGAAGGAATAACAATTACAGGTAATTCAGCAACAGGTTTTGGAGGAGGAATTTATTCCTATAGTTCTGGCCTGGAATTGGTTGATGCGGATATAACTGATAATACTGCATCAAGTGGCGGAGCCATTTACCTTTCCGAAAATTATTTTTCTGTGTTGAATGAAATCAATATGTCTGGCAACACTGCTGACAATGGTGGAGGACTTTATTTAGATCAGGCAAGTCCGGAGTTAAAGAATATGATAATAAAACTTAATGAAGCAGAGGCAAATGAAAGTAAGGGTGGCGGGATCTTTTGTTCTGAAAACTCAAATCCAAGTTTAGAAAATGTAACCATCAACAATAACTCTGCGACAAATGGAGGAGGAATTTATAACGCCTCACCTGATATTCAATTTCACGATATTAACAGATGCAATATCTATTTCAATGACGCTGTCAGGGGCAATGAGGTTTATTCTGATGTAAACATTGCGTTGGTTGTTGATACTTTTACGGTTTTTTACCCACATGATTATTTTGCAGAGCCTTTTGGAAATTTCACATTTGATATTTTAAATGAAAAAATCGAGCAGGTAAATGCTGATTTATATATTTCACAATATGGAAGCAATTCAAATAGCGGCTTGTGGGCAGGAAATGCCCTAAAGACCCTTAGATATGCATTTTCTATTGTTAGGGCCGATTCTCTCAATCCTAAGACTTTTTATCTGCTTAATGGTACCTATGGTTCAACTTCCAATGGTGAAACTATGCCTGTTAATGTGGTTGATAACATAAGCATAGAAGGGGAGTCGGAAAATAATGTTTTTATTGATGGTGAAAATCTGACCACTGTTTTTGAATTCCTCGACAATCATTCATCATCGCTTGCTAATATGAGGATAAAAAATGGGAATGGCCACGGAATACATGTAAACAGCAGTGATCTGGAATTATCTAATATCACCGTATTTAATAATTCAAACCGCGGAATTTATGCTCAATATTCCAATCTGGAAATTGAAGATGTTTCAGTTTTATTGAATGGAGCAAGCGGAATTTATTGTGAAAACACCAGCATGAATTTACATAATATTACAATCTCACAAAATAACGAATATGGGATCTATTGTCATACCGGTAACAGTTTTATTTTAGAGAATTCAAATATCACGGGTAATGCAAACCGGGGTCTCTTCCTACATACCATTAATTTTTCAGTACTTGATGAATTATTGATTGAAGAAAATTATGGAGGTGGAATACGGCTTGGTTTTTCAAACCCTATTATCACAAATTGTGTGATATCAAATAATCATGCAGAGGATGGCGGTGGATTGAACTGTTCAAATAATTCTAATCCATTTATAAATAAAGTACTTATTACAAACAATTCTGCATCGAATAGGGGAGGAGGGATATTTTTCAATTATGCTTCCGATCCTGTAATTGTAAATGTTGAAATCACAAATAATACTGCTGAAATTGGGGCAGGGATATCATGTTTTGGTAGTTGTGAGCCTATGCTTACCAATATCACGATTGCGAACAATTCATCCAGTGACATAGCAGGAGCAATCTACAGCTATACATCTTCAAACCCAATTATTACAAATTCGATATTGTGGAATAACTTACCGGAAGAGATATATGGCAGTACATTGAATATTACTTTTTCTGATATCCTGGGAGGCTGGGAAGGCGAAGGCAATGAAAATGTTGATCCTTCTTTTATTGGTTCTGGTAATTATCCCTTTGCTCTTTCAGATCAATCTCTTTGTATCAACGAAGGAAATCCTGATACAACAGGATTGAACCTGCCGGAGTTTGACCTGGCCGGAGATCCCAGATTCAGGGGTGGAAGGATTGATATGGGGGCTTATGAAAACCAGAGTGTTTCGACTTCTATAAACCAGAATTCGCAGACAAATAACTTTGATCTCACTTGCCAGCCAAATCCTTTTTCAGATGAACTGACCATTTCCTGGAACCAAACTGAATCAGCCTTTACGAAGATTGAAATTTATAATTCCACTGGTAAAAGAATAAAAGTACTCGTAAGCGATCTGTTATCCAATGGAGATCATGATATCCATTGGAAGTCAGGCGATTTGAAACCAGGAGTATTTTACATCAGACTAAAAGTCCATAATAATGCATCAATTAAAAAAATAATTAAACTTTAAAATAAACCGCATGGCGCTGAATGAAAATGCCCCATGCAATAAACATAAACATAAAAAATGGAGGCCACCATGAAAAAGCACCTTTACATTCTATTCAGTTTATTATTATCCGGCTATTTGCAAGCAGCTATTATTAACATACCGGCAGACCAACCTACCATACAAGCCGGCATTGAAGTAGCAAATAATGGGGATACGGTACTTGTGCAACCTGCAACATATTTTGAAAACATCAACTTTATCGGAATGAATATTTCAGTTGCCTCACTGTTCTTAATAACACAGGATACTAATTACATATCGCAGACAATTATTGACGGAAGCGGAGGCGGAAGTGTTGTAGTTTTTAACAATGGAGAAGATACCACAGCATTTTTGTGTGGTTTTACAATTACAAATGGTTCCGCCAGTTGTGGAGGTGGGGTAAACTGTAATTCTTCCAATCCAACATTAGAGTATTTAGTTATTTCGAACAACACAGGTTGGGACGGTGGAGGTATTTGTCTCGATAATTCCAGCCCTGTACTAAACAACCTGATAATTTCAAACAATGAAGCAATAGGACTAGTTCCTTGGATATATGATGTCGATGGAGGTGGTATTGCATGTTTCAACGGATCAAATCCTACTATGCAAAATGTAATATTATCAAATAATACAGCACGAAGGGGTGGCGGAATTTCCTGTGAGAATTCTAATCCTGTTTTGCAAAATGTAACATTGTCAAGCAATTTAGCAACAAGTAATCCTTCCTTCTTCGCTGGAATAGGTGGTGGGATATATTTAGCCAACTCTAATCCGGAATTCCAGAATGTGACTATCGATAATAATTCTGCCAGCCATGGGGGAGGGATTTATTTTAGTAATTCAAGCCCGGCTTTAACAAATGTTATTATCTCGAACAATCTTGCAATAGATTACAGTTATGGGGGTAATGGTGTTAATGGTGGTGGAATTTATTGTAATAGTTCTACTCCTGGTTTAGAGAATTTAATAATATCGCGCAGTACTGCTACCACCGGTGGTGGTATTTACTGTTCCTCCAATTCATGCCTGAGCCTGGAATTAGTTACTATTACTGATAATTTTGCTTCAAATGCCGGTGGTGGCATTTGTTGTAGCAATTCCAATTTGTTATTTGACAGCATCAGCAGGTGCAATATCTACTTTAATACTGCTTTGATTGGAAACGACCTCTATTCTGACACATTATTGGAAATAATCGTTGATACTTTTACTGTTTTATATCCAACGGATTATCATGCATTTCCTTCTGAAAACTTCTACTTTGATATATTAAATGGAAAGGTGGAACAGGTTGATGCAGATATGTATGTTTCACCGCAAGGCGACAATGCCAATAGCGGGTTGTCGGCGAATGAACCAGTAAAAAATATTTGGTTTGCCCTGTCAAAAATCCTGGCCGACAGCCTTCATCCTCATACGATCCATCTGCTGGAGGGTACATATAGCACAACGGAAAATGAAGAAATATTTCCTGTAAATATGATTGATTATGTCGGTTTAAAAGGTGTGTCTGAAAACAGTGTCATACTGGACGCAGAAGGACAATCCGGTGTGTTGCATATT
>JAIOTR010000467.1 GCA_021106665.1 Bacteroidales bacterium | reverse complement strand
CAGGATTTTACCCGGACCACAGATGGAGGTGATACATGGATTTCAGGAACCATTTCAAATTGTGAAGATTTGACTCTATCTATGATTTATGCGATTGACGCAGAAAAAGCCTATGTAGCTATGTATAAAATGTCAGGTAATGATTCCCAGGGAATATATGTTACAACAGACGGTGGCAATACATGGACTCATCAGGCAACAGCCGCTTATAACAGTGTTTCTTCTTTCACTGATTGCATTCATTTTTTTAATGAAAATGATGGATGGTGCATGGGTGATCCTACACCGGCAGCCGGTGGCTTTGAAATGTACACAACGAATAACGGCGGAATAAACTGGATACCGGTTCCATCAGCTAATATGCCTTCTCCACTATCGGGAGAATATGGTATGACAGGAGCCTATTCGGCAATCAATGACACCATCTGGTTTGGGACAACCAAAGGCCGTATTTTTATATCTATTGACAAGGCCTATACTTGGACAGTTTCATCAATAACAGGAATGGCAGATGAATGGATCACACCTGTTTTCCGGAATGGCTCTCATGGACTGGTTCATAATTTCTTTAACTGGGCACCAGAAGCGATTATTTGCGAAACCTTCGATGGCGGGGAAACATGGGACATCGTAAATATAAATGGACCTCTTTATCAGACCAGTCTGGCTTTTGTTCATGGTACGGAGAATATATGGATCAGTACAGGAGGTCGCAGAGAACAGTTGGAAGGTAAAGGAGCATCTGTAAGTTATGATGGAGGTCACACCTGGACAACTATGCCCGGCACGGAAGGCGCAAATTTTCGGAATATGACATGGCTGAATAATCATTGTGGATGGGCAGGAGGATATAATGTAAACGATACTTTAGGTGGGATATTTAAATTCATTGGAGACTTTTCCTCACAGACCTGCTTGCCAGAGGGCATTATCTTCACAACACAGGCACAAATCGATAATTTCCAAACCAATCACCCAAACTGTACAGAGATTGAAGGAGATGTTACAATTTGTGGGGATGATATTACCAACTTAAATGGGTTAAATATCATAAATTTAATAGGTGGTAATCTACTTTTCTATAGTAATGATTCCTTAGAAAGTTTAACAGGATTGGAAAACTTAGCAACGGTTCAAGGAAATTTAAGCATTGGTGATTATTATTATGGAGGCAACTATCTTTTAGAAAGTTTATCTGGATTAGATAACCTTAGTTTAATTGGAGGCAACTTTTCAATTATCTCTACTTCGTTGTTAAATAGTTTATCAGGCCTGGAAAACCTTACAACTGTTGAAGGTGATGTTTCTATCGGTAATACTTATTTTATGACTGGCAATTACGGACTTACTACATTATCAGGTTTGGATAGTATATCACATATTGGTGGCTCCCTTTCAATTCTGAACAATAACGAACTTACAAACATTGTAGCGCTTAATAATCTTGAATTTATAGGTGGAAGTCTTACAATTCAACGGAATAATAGCTTAATTTCACTGAACGGTTTAGATAATTTAAATTATTTAGGGAATAGTATTATAGTAGGTGCCAACAATTCGCTGTTTAATTTAACGGGTTTGGAAAATATTATATCTATTTCGGGTGATCTAGTAATTGGTGATTATAATAATAATTTTAACAACAATTCATTAACTAGTTTAACTGGATTGGACAATTTAACTTCAATAGGGGGAGACCTAAGGATTTTGAGCAACGATGCCCTGACCAGTTTAATGGGACTTTACAATATGACTTTAATCGGTGGTGATTTAGATATTTATGGTAATGATACATTGTTTAGTTTAACAGGTTTAAATGGGGTGACTTCTGTAGGGGAAGACCTTAAGATTCGGAGCAATGATGCTCTGACCAGTTTTACTGGATTGGATAATCTGGCTTCTATTGGAGGTAGTATGTGGATTAAAAATAACAACACCCTGAACAGTTTAATTGGATTGGATAATATTGAAGCAAGCTCTATCAGTAATTTATTAGTTTATAATAACAATGCTTTATCTACTTGTGAAGTACAAAGCATATGCGATTACTTAGCCAGTCCCAATGGTAGTATTGAAATTCATGATAATGCCCCCGGATGCAATAGCCCTGAAGAAGTGGAAGAAGCTTGTTGGACTTCAGTTGATGAAATAAGTAGTGATGATATATTCACCATCTCTCCAAATCCATCCTCTGGTTCAATGCAGATTAGATTAATGATTAACGAATATGGATCAACGATTTTAGATTTATTGGATATTTCAGGAGTCAGGATTAAACGATTTATAAATGAAATAAAAACCCCTGGAAATTATAAAATGCAGATTGACTTTAGTGATATACCAGCAGGAGTTTATTTTTTTCGTTTGGAAACCAATGGGTTTTCTGTAACAGAAAAACTTATATTGCTGAAATAGGTTCAAATATTGTTCATGACGCAAACTCATTCATCTGATGACTTCAAGCCTGTCTTGCCGGTCAGGCAGGTCAACGGATGAATGCAGAAAATCTATTTACAATATTTATTTAAAATCACTTCCGCTTGTTTTGATCCGAGTTCTGTGGCT